>NZ_JBEYTW010000107.1:0-30681 GCF_040643275.1 Spirillospora sp. NPDC047418 | reverse complement strand
CGAGCCCGATCATGAACAGCCAGTCCGCCCACGCGGCGCCGGCCAGGTCGTTGTAGAGCCCCGCGAACGGGCCCTTGGGGGCGTGCGCCAGGAACCCCTCGGTGGGGCTGCCGCCGTCCAGCCAGCCCTTGCCCGCCGGGGTCTCGTGGCCCAGCCCGAACAGCTTGTCCACGAACGCCCACGCGAAGATCCAGCCCAGCGCCAGCCGGGCCGCGGCCCAGGCGTAGCGGGCGGCGGGAGTCTCGGTCAGGGGCTTGGGAGCCACCACCCGGATCAGGGTGCCGCGTCCCGCGTGCGTCTTGTGCTCGGAGACTGCCATCGCCGTCTCACCCTCCATCACATCGCCGGTTCCTTCGCCTCTCACTCAACTCCGGCCAGCCCTTTGCCCATAGGTCCGTTCGGTCCGTGATCAGCGGGACTTACGTCCCCATATCCGGCAATGGGCAGGGCCTGAAGTCCGTCGGGCCGAGAAGTCGGTCTCTGCAGGACCGGAGACCGGACGTCTACCGTCGCTTCAGGCAGGGACGGAACCGCCACTGTGTTCTGCCGCTCGCTCAGTCGGGGGAGAGGAACGGGAGGCGCTCCTGCGGGTGTTCGGGGCGGTGTGGTTGAACGATGCCGAGCGCTTGTTCGGCGGCGTTGGCCAGCGTCCCGCTGGTGTCGATCGGACTCGACTCGGGCCATGGTGCCGCGTGTGCATGCATGGCGGTGGCGATGGCGGCGTCGGCGTCGGATGCGCCCCGCGCACGGGCGCGGATCCGCTCTATGGCGAGGGCTTGCGGGGCCTCGCAGCGCAGGGGCGACAGGCGTGCGTGTTCGTGTTCGGCCACCAGGGCGAGGAGGTCGCGCTGCTCCTTCGATGTCCATGACGCGTCCAGGATGACCGTCTCCCCGAGCTGGAGCAGTTTCGTGGCGCGGTCGGCGAGTTCCTGGTAGGTGCGGTGGTTCCATTCGGGGCTGTACAGGCCGGTGCCGTAGGGGGCGGCGGCGGAGTCGAGGGGCGCGAGCCCGGCGAGTTCCTTGCGGACGCGGTCGCTGCTGAGGACCGAGCAGCCGAGCCGGTCGGCCAGGGCGCCGGCCAGGGAGGACTTGCCGGTGCCGGGCAGGCCGCCGACCAGGATCAGCCCGACCCGTCCGGCGCGCAGATGGCGCAGGGCGACATCGGCGTAGGCGCGTGCTTCGGCGGCCGCGTCCGGGTCGCCTTGGCCGTGGCGCAGGCAGGCGACCTTGGCGCGGACGAACGCCCGGTAGGCGATGTAGTGGTGGCGCAGCGAGGACGGTGCCGGGTCGGCGGCGAACGCGGCGTACTCGCCGAGGAAGTACTCCGCCAGGTCGGGGGCGCCGAGGCGTTCGAGGTCCATGGCCAGGAACGAGGCGTCGTCGAGCCCGTCCAGGCTGCGCAGTGCCCGGTCGAACTCCAGGCAGTCCAGGATGCGAGGGCCGTCGTCCAGGCAGAAGATGTCGCCGGCCAGCAGGTCGCCGTGGCCGTCGAGGACGCGGCCGTCGGCGATGCGCGCGTCGAACAGGACCGTGCGGCCGTTCAGGAACTCGTCGGTGAGCGCCTCGATCTCGGCCGCCGCGGCGGCGTCGAGCACCTCGCCGTGGAACGGGCGTACCTGGTCGAAGCTGTCGTGCCAGCGGGCCTGGACGGCTTCACGGGTGCCCTGGGCGCTGATCCGGGGACCGCGCGGGGCTCGGGCGTGCCAGGCCGCCAGGATGCGCGCGGTGTCGCGCAGCGCGTCCCGGACCGCTGCGCCGGCCGTGACCAGGGTGGCCAGCCGGCGGTCGGCGGGCATCCGGCGCATGACGACCAGGTGGTCGCAGACGCCGCCGTCCGGGCCGTGCACGTCGGCGACGCCGAGGTAGACGTCGGGAGCGAACCGCCGGTTGAGCCGGACCTCCTCGTGGCAGGCGCGCTCGCGGAGTTCGCGGGTGCTGAAGTCGAGGAAGCCCAGGCTCACCGGCTTCTTGATCTTGTAGGCGCGGTCTCCGGTGAAGAAGACGACACCGATGTGGGTCTCGCTGACGGCGGCGTAGCCGGGTGCGGCGTTGTCCACGGGCCTCACGCTCTCGGATACGGGGCGGGGCGGGTGTCGTCGTGGTCGTACCCGAGAGTGTCCACGACATCCACGACGCCCTCGGTGGCGGCGGTCAGCCGGACGACGATCGGGATGAGACTCTTCTGCTCCACGCGCCCGGTGAGGTGGACGACCCCTTCCTGGACACGGACGTGCAGCTCGCCGGGGTCCTGCCAGAGCTTGGTGATCAGGACGTCCCGGATGACCTCGTCGCGGATCTCGGCGTCGTCGCGCTGGAAGACGCGCAGCAGGTCGCGCCGGGCCACGATCCCGGCGAGCCGCCCGTCCTCGTCGATGACCGGCATGGCCTTGAACCCGTGGCCGTTCAGCTGCCGCGCGGCCTGGGCGATGGAGGTGTCCGGGGCGACGGAGACGACCGGCGTGCTCATCAGCCCCCGGGCGTCCACGGCCGCGGCCTTGGCCTCCGCTTCGGAGTGGCGCCGGATCTTGTCCCGCAGCGGCCGGTGGGCGGCGCCGCCGTCCTTGTACTCCTGCTTGCGGAGCAGATCGGCTTCGGTGACGATGCCGGTCACGCGGCGCGCGGTGTCCAGAACGGGCACCCCGCTGATGCCGTGTTCGGCCATCGTGTCGGTGATCTCGGCGAACGGGGTCTCTTCGGTCACCGTCACGACGCTCTTGGTCATGACGTCCTGGACGGTCCGGCGTTTCATGGTCTCCTCCTGAGACTTCTCCCCGCGCTCACGGGGCCTCGGATGCGGTGGTGTGGTCGGCGCAGATCACGATCTGGCAGCGTGCGCCTTCGCGCACGACCGGGACGGTGTCCCCGCCGAGCGGGTTTCCGTGCTCGGAGTGCACGCGGGCACCGATGACCAGGAGTTCGGCGTGCTCGGCCGCCCGGGCGAGCGCTTCGCCGGGGCCACCGCGGACGACGCGGAGCCGGGTGCTCAGGTGCTGGGCGCGCGGGATGGCGCCGGCGACCAGGCGGCGCAACCGCAACCACTCGCGTGCGGTCCGCAGGGGTCGGGGCGTCGTGGCGCCGTCCGCCTCCAGAACGCGGACGACGTCGAGCCGCGCGTGGCGGTCGAGCGCCTCACGGGCGGCGCGGCGCAGCGCGGCCATGGAGTTGGGGGAACCGTCGACCCCAACGACGACGGAGCGGTGCTCGGGCATGACCCACATCGGCGACCTCCCTGAGTCACCTCCACCATCCCCCGGAGGCCGCCCGCAGGTCAGAGCCGACCGTCCCCGCAGGCGCGGGACCTTCGGCCCATCTGCGCCTTGAATCGGCCTGGGAGGGGAAGCGAGTCCCAGGGCGCCCGATGCCGTGGCGGAAGTCCTCGTGCGAAGGGCCCTTCGACCCTGTGGCAGCGGCTCGTCCAGGGGTGGGATGGAGTGGATGAGACGAGGAGGCGCCATGAGCCATGTGGTCGTGGGCTACGACGGGACCAGCGACAGTGAGCGGGCTCTGCGATGGGCGGTCAAGGAGGCGCAGCTGCGGCGGATGCCGCTGACGGTGTGCCACGCATGGCGCTGGCCGTACCCGGTCAGCTACATCGACTACGAGGGCGTGGCCATCGTCCGCCGGATGGGCGAGCACCTCCTCGATCACGGTGTGGCGCTCGCGCGGGAGCTGGCGCCCGGCCTGACGGTGCGCAAGCGGCTGAAGGACGGCAGCGCGGCTCCGGCGCTGCTGAACGAGGCCGGGGACGCGGACCTGATCGTGGTCGGTTCGCACGAACCGGACGAGATGTCCGTGGGCTCGACGGCGCTGCGCGTGCCGGCCAAGGCGGACCGTCCCGTGGTGCTCGTCCGGTCGGCCGCCCCGCGCGACGGGCTGGTGGTCGTCGGTGTGGACGGCTCGGACGGCGCGGATGCGGCGCTGGCCTTCGGGTTCGAGGAGGCTGCGCTGCGCGGCTGGCGGCTGCGTGCCGTGTACGGCTGCTGGGAGCCGGGCGCGGCGCCTGACGGTGATCTTTCGCTGTTCGGCGACGAGGACAGGCTGCGCCGCGTGTGCGGCGCCGTCCTGGAACGTGCCGTGGCGCCCTGGTACACGAAGTACCCCCACGTCCAGGCCACGACGTCGCTGGTGCTGAAGTCGCCGCGCGAGGCGCTGTTCGAGGCGGCCGAGGACGCGACGCTGATGGTGGTGGGTGCGCGGGGCACGGGGGGCGTGGAGCCCCTGACCCTCGGCGCGACGAGTGACGCGCTGCTCAAACACGTTCCGTGCACGGTGGCCGTTGTGCCGAACCGTATTCGGTGAAGGCGTGGGCCTTCGTGGTGGCCGTTCACAGGCCGTGCGCCTGCTCACTGGCCCGGCACTTTGCCGGGTCGGTGGGCTGAGGACGAACGAACGTGCAAGGGAGTGAGTCGGATGAGCACTGTGACCGGTGCGGATCTCGCGCGTGAACCGTTCTTGAACGGCATGAGGAGCGTTGGCCTGCGCAGGCTGGCGACGGCGGCCCGGTTCACCGAGTTCCCGGCGGGAAGGCGCATCTTCAGCGAATCCGACCCGGCCGAACGGTTCTGGCTCGTCCGGGAGGGAACCGTGATCGTCGACTTGCGCGTGCCTCGCCGCGGCCCCGTCATCATCGATACTTTCGGTGCGGGTTCTGTGCTGGGCTGGTCGTGGCTGTTCCGTCCGTACCAGTGGCATTTCGGTGGCGTCGCCGCCACCCCGGTGCGGGCCGTTGAGTTCGATGGACGCCTCGTCCGGACGCTCTGCGCCGTCGACCCTTCCATGGGCTATGAATTGACGCGCCGCTTCGCCGGACTCGTCGTGGAACGGCTGGAGGCGACCCAGTCACGGCTGACGGAACTCTCCGAAGCAATCGCCGGTAGCGACGCTCCGTTCCCCTCCCTGCACGGAACCGATGGCACAGCGGAGTCGTGGTCAGGGGAGCGCCGGCACTGATCTGGTCACCGGCCGTGGTGAGGCCGTGAGCGGCAGGGCCGGACGAGGCAGAGGATCTAGGGCGTGACGGCCGCCTGGCCGGCGTTGCCGATTCGGCGGCCCGTGATGAGTTCGGGGCGGACGCGGATGAAGGTGTCGCGTTCCACCGGTGCCCACGTGCGCAGCGGCAGGGCCGCCAGCGCGGTGATCTCGCGGGGGTCGGCAACGCGCCGTGCGCGGCCGACGGCGACCACGGACCAGCCGGTCTCGGCCTCGATGTCGTAGTCGTCGATCTCGAACGCCACGATGGTGTCGGCGGCGGCAGTCGCGAGCCTCGACGTCCGCGACACCTTGATCACGATGTCGCCGCGGCTGAGGGCGAAGTTGACCGGCTGGACGGCCGGGAGCGCCTGGTGGGTGAAGACGATCCGTCCGATCACGGCGCGTGCGAGGAGGGCGCGGCACTCGTCCTCGTCCAGGATCCGCAGGCCGCTCTGATCGAGCTGCATGCCAACAGAGTGCCGGGGTCGCGGCGGGCGGCGTCAGGGCCGAAGGTCCTGCACAACGTGTCATCGCCGGTGGCGGTGTGCGCCTCCACCAGCCTGGCGGACGGTATCACGTGGCTTCGCCTCTGGGGTCGATGCGTTCTGTCGTGACTCCGCCGGCATGCAAGGGGATGCGGCGGCCGCTGATGCGGCCGGGAGTCAGCCGTACAAAGAGATCCTTGGGGGAACGGATTTACGGGTGGAGAGGGAGTTTCCGGAGGCGTTCCCTCTCGTCCGGATCGGTGACGATCTCGGCCTGGCCGGTGATGAGGACGCTCCAGGCGGTCCTGAGCGCCGGTTCGAGGTCGTCGGCTTCGAACGTGAGCGGGCGCCCGCCGCGGACGGCATCGAGTTTGGCGCCGGGGGCGGTGGTGAAGACGAGGGCTTCGCCGTCCATGACGAAGTTGACCGGCAGGATGGTGACGGTCCTGTCGTCCTCGGCCCAAGCGATCCGGCCGACGGCCACCGGCTCGATGAGTGTCAGGCAGGTGGCTTGATCGAGATACTGAAGTTCGTCGCTCATGGGCCCTCCGTTAACGGTTGCTGTTCCCCTTCGGGGCTTGTACTCGGATTTCCCTGGAGGAAACGCACAGTTCTCGCACGGGAGGTCTTCCCAGTAGGAGCCGGTCTGGTCAGGAGCGTGGTTCGTCGTTCTCCACTCGAGTGCCCGCGGTACCGGACAGCAGCGCGGGGATGTCGGTGAGTGAGCCGATGACCGCGACGGCGCCCCGGCGATGCTCGGCGAAGCGGCAGGCGGCCTCGGCCTTGGGGCCCATGGAACCATCCGGCAGATCGATCGCCCGCAACGCCCGAGGAGAGATCCGGCCGATGGGACGGGCGTCCGCCGTCCCGTAGCCGCGCATGACGGCCGGGACGTCGGTGAGGAGCAGCAGCACATCGGCCTTGAGGTGTTCGGCGAGCAGTGCCGCCGCGAGGTCCTTATCCACCACGGCCTCGACTCCCTGGTGATCTGGATCTACCGGGACGCCGCCACCGCCTGCGGCGATGACCAGGCAGCTGTCGTCGACGAGCCGGGCAATGGTGGGGAGCTCCACGATGCCGCGCGGCTCGGGCGATGGGACGACCCTGCGCCAGGCGGCCCCGTCCTGGCGGACATCCCAACCGTGCTCGGCCTGCAGCCGGTGCGCCTCGGAGGCCGGGTACGTGCGGCCGATGAACTTCGTCGGGTGGGCGAACGCGGGGTCGTCAGGGGCGACGACGGTCTCGGTGAGCACGGCGACGGTCTCGCGGCCGGGCAGGGCTCGGCGCAGCTCCCGGGCGAGCCAGTAGCCGATCATGCCCTGGGTCTGGGCGCTGAGGACGTCGAGCGGGTAGGGCGCCGACAGCGCCGGATCGGTGGCGCTCTCCACGGCCAGCAGCCCGACTTGCGGCCCGTTGCCATGGGTGATGACCAGTTCGTTCCCGGACGCCGCGGCGGCCAGGCCGCGCACGGACGCGCGGATGCGCCCGATCTGGACGGACGCGTCGAGCGGGTCGCCCCGGCGGAGCAGCGCATTGCCTCCCAGGGCCGCGACGATCCTCATCGGTGTCCCTTCAGCCGGTCGGTGAGCAGCGTGTACAGGACGGCCTGGGTGGCGGGCAGGCGGTTGGCGGCCTGACGGAAGGCCAGGGACCGGCCGCCGTCGATGACGCCTGGAGTGACCTCTTCGCCGCGGTGGGCGGGCAGGCAGTGCATGAAGACGGCGTCGTCGCGGGCGAATGCCATGAGGTGCTCGTCGACCCGGTAGGGCGTGAGCGCATTTCGGCGTCGCGCCTGGTCATCCGCAGGGTCGCCCATCGACAGCCAGACGTCGGTGTAGACGACGTCGGCGCTCTTGACGGCCTCGCCGGGGTCATTGGTGAGGACGAAGCCGCCGCCGTTGCGGTCGGCTTCGGTGGCGGTGAAGGCGATGGCCTCGTCCGGGGGCTCGTATCCGGGCGGGGTCGCCACGGCGATGTCCATGCCGGCCAGGGCCGCCGCCTCCATCAGGCTGCGGGCGACGTTGCCGCCGTCGCCCACGTAGGCGATGCGGTGGCCGCGCAGATGCCCGAAGTGCTCCTGGACGGTGAGCAGGTCGGCGACGGCCTGCAGTGGATGGTGGCCGTCGGTCAGGGCGTTGACGACTGGGATCGGCGCCGCCGACGCCAGTTCCCGGACGTCGGCGTCGGCGAACGTGCGGATCACGATCGCTGCGGCGTAGGAGCCCATCACCCGTGCGGTGTCGGCGATGGTCTCGCCGCGCCGCAGTTGCAGCTCGTCCGGCCCGACGGCGACGGGGGTGCCGCCGAGCCGGGTCACCGCCGCCGCGGTCGACAGCCGGGTCCGGGTGGAGGGTTTGGCGAAGTACATCGGCACCATGCGGTGGGCGAGCAGGTGACCCGCCGATCCGGGGGTGTCCTGGAAGCCGGTTGCCAGCTCCAGCAGCAGGGTCAGGTCGGCTGAGGTCAGGTCGGTGATGCGCAGGAGGTCTTTCACGGGGTCACCTCGTCGCGTTCGAGGGGGCAGCTCATGCAGCGGGGACCGCCGCGGCCGCGGCCGAGTTCGCCCCCCGGAATGGTGATGACCTCGATGCCGTGGTGGCGGAGCATGGTGTTGGTGGTGACGTTGCGCTCGTAGGCGATGACGACGCCGGGCGCGATGGCCAGGACGTTGTTGCCGTCGTCCCACTGCTCGCGTTCGGCGGCCCGGACGTCCTGCTGCGCGGTCAGCACGTGGATGCGGGGCAGGCCCAGCGCACGCGCGATCGCAGGGAAAAGCGCCTCGTTCTCGTGGACCAGGACCTCGCGGCCGTGGTCGTGGCCCGGCGACAGGGTGTAAGAACGCAGCGGCGGCAGCTCGGGGTAGACGGTGAAGGTCTCGGGGCCGACCATGGTCAGGACGGTGTCCAGGTGCATGAACGCGCGGCGCCGGGGCAGCTGCGCGGCGATGATCCGCTGGGCCGCGCCGGCGGTGAACAGCCGCCGGGCGAGCAGTTCGATGGCCTGCGGCGTGGTGCGCTCGCTCATCCCGATCAGTACGGCGCCGTGCCCGAGGACGTGGACGTCGCCGCCCTCGAGTGAGGGCAGGGCGGAGTCGGCGCCCGGATACCAGACGGGCGCGTCCTGCTCGGCGAACAGCGGATGGTGCCGGTAGATCGCGGCCAGGTGGGCGGTCTCGCGGCGCCGTGCGGGCTTGGCCATCGGGTGCAGGGTGACCCCGCCGTAGATCCACGCGGACGGGTCGCGGGTGAACATGTGGTTGGGCAGCGGCGCCAGCACGAAGTCGCCGTCGTCCAGCGACGACAGCAGCAGGCTGGCCGCGGGCAGGCCGAGTTCGGCCTTGGTGAGCCCGCCGATCAGGTGCCGGGCGAGGGTGGCGGGGGCCATCTCGTCCAGCGCGTCCCGGACCGGGCCGGCCAGTGTCGGGCCGAGCGCGGTCTCGGACGCGGTCCGGTCGAGGATATGGTCGCGGGCCTCACCGATCTTGAGGGTCTCGGCGAGCAGATCGGCG
This sequence comes from Spirillospora sp. NPDC047418, assembly GCF_040643275.1. Taxonomy (NCBI): domain Bacteria; kingdom Bacillati; phylum Actinomycetota; class Actinomycetes; order Streptosporangiales; family Thermomonosporaceae; genus Spirillospora; species Spirillospora sp. NPDC047418. Next base: position 21,717 of record NZ_JBEYTW010000107.1, on the reverse strand, counting down.
AGGTGATGCACCTGGACGCCTCGTTCGCGCAGGGTGTCGGCGAACACGTCGTGTTCCTGGCGGGCGCGTTTGGCCCAGAGCACCTCGTCGAAGAGCAGGTCGTCCTTGTTGGCCGGGGTGAGGCGGAGCAGTTCCAGGTCGGGGCGGTGCAGCAGGACCTGCCGCAGCCGCCCGACCTCGGAGGAGACGGTGAACACAGGTTGCCTTTCCCTCATGCGGCTTTCGCGGGTGGTTCGGGTTCGCCGGCTTCGACGGCCTGGACGGCGGTGCGCTGGTCGCGGTACTTCAGCCAGGCGTAGACGGGCATGCCGGCGAAGATGAGCAGCGTGCCCTTGTAGACGACCTCGTAGCCGGCGCCGGCGATGGCCCAGACGGTGTAGCCGAAGGCCAGCAGGGCGATGACGGCGTCGCGGGCCAGGCGCCGGCCGGTGAACGCGGTGCGGTCGGTGGCCAGCAGCACCAGTTCGGCCAGCGAGGCGTAGGCGTAGGGGATGACGGTGGTCAGGGTGGCCAGCAGGATGATGAAGGTGAACTGGTCGACCAGGCTCGCGTTGTAGTTCATGAGCATCAGCCCGGTGACCAGGACGCTGGAGACGACCAGCCCGACGATCGGGGTGCCGCCGCGTCCGGTGCGGGTGAACACGCGCGGGAACAGCCCGTCGCGGGCGGCGGCGAACGGGATCTGGCCCTGCAGCAGGATCCAGCCGTTGAGGGCGCCGAACGCGCTGATCGCGGCGCCGACCGCGACCAGGTCGGCGGCCCAGCCGCCGAACGCGGCGTCGGCGGCGTCGGCGAACGGCGCGGTCGAGGTGGCCAGCGCGGCGGCGGGCACCAGGCCGAGGACCGCGACGGTGCCCAGAATGTAGATCAGCGCGGTGACGGCGGTCCCGGCGACGGTGGCGCGCGGGATGTTCTTCTCCGGGTGGACGACGTCCTCGGCCGGGACGGTGGCCGACTCCAGCCCGATGAACGACCACAGTGTCAGCGCCGCCGCGGCGGTCACCGCCCCGAACGCGCTGCCGCCGCTGGCGTTGAACTCGCCGAAGTTGCCGGACTTGATGAAGAACAGGCCGCCGATCGCGATGAGCAGCAGCGGTACCAGCTTGATGATGGTGGTGGCGACCTGGACGGCGCCGGCTTGGCGGATCCCGTAGGCATTGATCGCGGTCAGGACCCAGATGGCCGCCAGGCCGACCGCGGCGGCCAGTATCTTGTCATCGCCCAGCGCGGGCCAGAAGTGGGCGAGATAGCCGACGAACGCGACCGCGATCGCCGCGTTCCCGGCCCATACCGCGATCCAGTAGCCCCACGCGGTCTGGAATCCGACGAAGTCGCCGAAGGCCCGGCGCGCGTAGGCGTAGGGGCCGCCGGTCTTGGGGTAGGCGCGGGACAGGCGGGCGAACACCAGGGCCAGCAGGATCGCGCCGGCCGCGGTGAACCCCCAGGCGATCAGGCTGATCGGCCCGTACTCGGCCAGCGAGCTGGGCAACAGGAACACGCCCGACCCGATCATGTTGCCCACCACCAGGGCTGTGGCCATCCACAGCCCCAGCCTCCGGCGGGCCGGTTGCGCAGTCATCGGTGCCTCCTCTCGTCGGCGGCGTGACCGCCGCGATCTCAGCTGATCACCGCGCCTCCATGCCGGGCGCCGGGCGTTCGTCCCCAGGCCGGCGGACCAAAGCCCTGTTCCGCATGGCCCACCGGATCCGATCCGGGCACGCGGCACCCGGCGCACCGGAACCGGCGGTCACTCGTACGGGCGGACCACCGCGACGGGGCAGCGGGCATGGTGGATCACCCCGTGGCTCACCGAGCCGAGCGGGAACGACCGTCCCCGGGAGCCGACGACGACCAGGCCGGCGCCGGCCGAGGCCTGGCCGAGCATCTCGACCGGGTGGCCGATGACAACGTCCTCGGTGACCTTGACGGCCGGGTGCCGGCTCCGCCAGGGCGCCAGCGCGGCGACCAGGTGCTCGCGCAGGGTGTCGGTGGTGATCTGCAGGTCCACGCCCGCTTGGCCGGCGAGGGGCGCGGGATGCCAGGCGTGCAGTACCCGCAGCCGCGCTTCGCGTGCGGCCGCCGCGGTGAACGCGTGCTCGAGCAGGCTCCCGGGGTCCTCGGCCAGGTCCAGCCCGACCACGATCTCGCCGGCCGCCGCCTCGACCTGATCGCGGACCATGATCACCGGGCCGGGGTAGTGCCCGGCCAGGCGCAGGGCGGTGGAGCCGAGCAGCAGCCCGGCGAAGCCGCCGCGACCGCGATATCCGATCACGACCTCGGTTGCATCGCCGGCGTACTGCCGCAGCCCGGCCGGAACGTTCCGCTCATGGACGACCATGGTCTCCACGGTGAGTTCCGGCTGCTGCTGGAGCGCCCGGGCACGGCCGTCCCGCAGGATCCGGGTCGCCGCCTGGGCGAGTGCCTCGGAGATCCCGTCCGTCGTGTGTCCGGGAATGTCCAGTGTGGCCGTCTCCACGACGTGGACGAGATTCAAGGCCTTCCCGAACCGTGCGGCCTCATCCGCGGCCCAGGCGACGGCGCGGTCGGAAGCGGCCGAGCCGTCGATTCCTACGAGGACTTTCGTTCGTGGGGTGGACATTGTGCGTCTCCTTGGGGGTGGGGGCCCGTCAATGCGGGTCGGCCGGCGCCAGCGGCGGCAGCAGGAGCAGTTCGTGCGCTCGTCTGGCCGCCGGTGCCGTGTCGTCGTCGGGCGAGTCGAAGGGAGTGCCCTTCAAAGCGGTAGCCAGCAGGCGGGTGGCCTGTGCCAGAGCAGCGACCTGTCGTTCCAGCACCGCCACACGTTGCTCCAGGGCCAGAACGGAGGGATTGGGGCCGATCTGTCTCGCCATGGCGAAGCTCCTTTGCGTCGGCGCGCCGCCCGATGGCGGACGCGGGTGCCGACTACCGCGTCAGTGCGATGCTCACCGCGGAGGCCGGTGCCAGCGCCCCCAGCGTCGTTCTGGGTGGACGTCGTATCCAGGGACGTTCGTCATCGCCCGCGCAGCCATTCGGCCCGCATTGGCGCCTGCGTTCGGCGAGGCCCATCCGGGCTCCTCGCCGTCTTCGACCGCGCCGCCGGGCTCTGGCAGCCGGAGGGCCAAAGGTCCCTGATGGCCCGGACCGATGCCCCCTCCGTGGACGACGGGTCCCGAGCAAGGCTGGTGGTACATGGAGCCAATGGGCGTCTACGAGGTGGGGGAGAGGACATGAGCACAGAGATGGTCACTGGTGTCGTCGCCGGTTACGACGGTTCGCAGAACGGTGTCCGGGCCTTGGAATGGGCCGCGGACGAGGCTCGGGCCCGGGGCCTGCCGCTGACCGTGATCCACGCGTGGGAGTTCTCTGTCGGCGGCTCGATGGCCATGCCGATGGTGGATCTGCGGTCCCTGGCGCAGGAGACCCTGGACGGTGGTGTCGAGCATGTCCGGAAGGGCGCGCCCGACGTGCCGGTGCAGGGCGTCCTCGAATGCGGGCAGCCGGCCGCGAAACTGATCGAAGCGGGAAAGAGCGCCGCCCTGATCGTGCTGGGGCCGCGGGGCCTCGGCGGGTTCGCCGGCCTGGTGCTCGGGTCGGTCAGCGCCCAGGTGGCCGCGCACGCCTCCTGCCCCGTGGTGATCGCCAGAGGCAACCCGGACCGGCACTCGGGGACAGGGCCGGGGCATGTCGTGGTCGGTGTGGACGGCTCAGCGGCGTCCCAGGCCGCGCTGGCGATGGCGTTCACCGAAGCCGAACTGCACGGCCTGTCCGTGCACGCGGTGGCCGCGTGGGAACCGGAACCGGTGAAGGCCCCTCCACTGCTGGTCGACGAGGCCGGCATGCGGGAGGCTGCGACGGCACGGCTGGAGCAGCTGATGGCCCCCTTGCGGAACCTGCACCCTGGAGTGGACGCACAGGCCGAGGTCACGGTCGGCCCACCGCGTGAAGTCCTGCTGGACGCCGCGCAGGGCGCGCGTCTGCTCGTCGTCGGCTCGCGGGGACTGGGCGGCTTCCGCGGCCTCCTGCTCGGATCGGTCAGCCACGCCCTGGTACAGCACGCGCCCTGCCCGGTCGCGGTCGTCCACGCACCGCGGAACCCCAGCGACTAGCACTCACCGGACCCCGCCGATCGCCGCTCAGCGGCTGACCGTCCTGATCGGCGGGGCAGTAGGGGCGCGGCGTCAGGGGCCGATGCGGCGGCGGTCGAAGCCGGCCCAGGCCTCGTCCCACATTCGGTAGCGGCGCTTGTCGTAGCGGCGGCGCAGTAGCAGGTAGGTACCTGCCGGCACCAGACCTGCCGCCAGCACCGTCGTGGCTCCCGCCGCCGCTCGGGAGCGCATTGCCCGGTCGCGTCCCACCACACCCGGAACCACCATGCCGCCCCGCCGGGCCCCCGGGCGCACCGCACCTCCTGCCGCAGCCCAGGACCGAGCGCCCGCCCAGCCAGATCACCCGATCCCCGCGCGCAGGAAGTGGCCGCCGAGCCGGTGGTCCAGCCCCACCGCCTTGGACACCATCTCCACATCGCCGCCGGCCAGTTCGCGCAGGGCGGCGATCTCGTTGATGAAGCTGATCTTGGTCGCCAGCAGTGCGTTGGACGCCATTTCGGCCATCTCCGCGGACTCGACGTCCATCGTGACCACCGGCCCGTTGACGTCCTCATGCAGGTCCGCGGCCAGCCGCGCCGTGTCGGGATCCGACGCGCCGATCACCACCCGGTCCGGGTTCAAGAAGTCCTCGACCGCGCGGCCCTCCACGGTGAACTCGGGGTTCGCGGTGTCGCCGACAGGCCCGAGCCCGACCTCGTCGAGAACGGGCCGGACACGAACCCCGGTCCCCACCGGAACCGTGGTCTTCACCACCACCGCCCGCAGCCGCGGCCCCTTCAGCGAGCCCACGACCGACCACACACGCGACAGGTGGTCTGCATCCCCGAGGACGTCGGCGGAGTATCCACGCAGACGTACACGACCTCGGCTTCGGCCAGAGCCTCATCCAGGTCCAGCGTGAACGCTAGGCGGTCCTTGTTCTTGCTGATCAGGTCACCAACACCGGGCTCGTAGATCGGGATCTCACCGGCCTGCAGCAACCGCACCTTCTCCGGCTGGACGCGGCGGATGGTCTTGGTGCGACGTGATGCCGGGGCCTTGACGGCGGCGCCTTCGGAGTAGGCGGTGACGACCTCGGCGGCCGTGCCGTCATCGAGGGCGGTGGGGCGCCGAGGGTCTTGCCGGAGGACTCGGCGGCGGCGACGCCTTGGCGGGTGGTCTCGCTGATCATGTCGCGCTGGAATTCCAGGACGGAGGCCAGCACGTTGACCATCATCTTGGTGCCAGGGTGGTCGGCGGCCAGGTCGGTCCCCGACAGCGGCCCGGATTCGACACACAGGTGCAGGCCGCGGCGGATGAGGACGGGGCGCAGGGCGAGAATGTCGGCGACTGAGCGGAACAGGCGGGCGGCGCCGGCGATGGACCACCCCATCGTTGGCTTCGGTGTCGCTGCGCTGGTCGACGTTGCACTGTCCGTCATCGACAAGCTGGTTCACCAGTTCACGCAGCTTCATGTCGCCGGGATCGTCTTGCGACCTTGCCCCCTGTACCAGTGATCACTTCAAGCCCGGCTCCTACCTGCACTTTTCAGGGCGGCCGGCTGTTAGCGGATCAGACAGTGCGCTTCGGGCCCTTTGGCAGGGGCGCACCCGACGGCGAACACACAGGGATGGGTGGAGGGCGTCGATCAGCGGCCGGGTCGGGCTATCGGTAGCAGGGGGACTCCAAAGCCGCGGTAGTCCTCTGGCTGTGCAGTGGCGATCTCCCAGCCGGTCAGCAGCGCCACCGTCACCGCGTGCAGAACGGGCCATCCTCCGGCGGGCCAGAGCCTGGCAGCCATCCGGCCGGTCTCGTCAGCGGCGACCCGGTCCAGTGCCGGAACCTCGACGGCGGCGAGTTGGGCCAGGTGCACCGACATCTCGGGGCGCTGTCTCACCGCCGCTGCCAAGCACACCGCCGGCACCGACACCACGAAGTAGGGGTCTGCGTGCGCGGCATGCACCAATCCCGACAGCGCCCGGTGGCCCCGCCCCAACGCCAGGACGGCATGGTGATCGAAAACGATGCCGTCGTTCACGCAGCCGACGCCGCCCGGCGAGCCGAGGCCCGCGCCTTGACCCCGGCGAGCAACTCCTGACCTTTGGTGAGTTCGGCGTCGGTGAGCTCCTCGCCGCCCAACAGGTGCTCGGCCAGGTAGGCGCGAGCATGCTCGGCATCCCGCTCACGCGCGACTCGCGCCGCGAGCGTCTCGGAGATCAGAGCCGACAGCGACGGCGCCTTGCCCGCCGCGACCAGGTCGCGTGCGGCAGCCAGAACGTCGGCGGGAATGGTTGCTGAGATTGCTTCGGTCCGCGATGCCTCACCCATGACCGGTCATGCTATCGGATGCTATGGCGCAGCGCACCGCTGTACGCTGGCTAGCCCGCGAGGAGAGAATCGGAACGGTCAGTACCGACTCAGCCGTGTGGTGACTTTGACGACTGGGCATCGTCGGGTCATGGCTGATCAGCGAGCCGCCGGGGTCACCGGTCGTCGCGCTTCAGCCGCCCGTGAAGTGCGGACTCTCTACCGGATGGACGGGTTTCGCTGATCTGGCCGGTCCTGGACGGTTTCGGGCGGCTCTTGGCTTGGGTGTGTGTTCATTTCGCTACCGTGCGTCTGTGACTTTAAGTTAGGAGTCCATCTCGGAGGGTACATGGTGGGAAGGGTCGGTGTTCGGCTGTGCCGGGCGGGGTCGCGGTGGACGGTCCAGACCACCGATGAGGAGGCGTTCCGTCTGCTGTATCGGGACCTGAACCCGAGGCTGCTGCGGTACCTGCGGGTGCTGGGCGTTGACGAGGCCGACCGGGTCGCGGCGCAGGTGTGGCGGCAGCTCGCCAGGGAGCCGTGGGTGTTCCGCGGCGGGGACTGTGCCCGGCTGCGCGGCCGGGCCGCGGCGATCGCGCGGAACCAGGCCGGCGACCACGTAGCGCGAATGTCCCCGGCCCACTCCGCCTGCGGCGCGGGCGATGCTGCGGCGCCTCATCGGCCGGTACTCACGGTGGCGGAGGGCGAGGTGTCGACCGATGAGGCCATTGCGCTGATCGCGGCGCTGCCCGGTGACCAGGCCGAAGCGTTGCTGCTTCGGGTGGTGATCGGGTTGGACGCTACCGCGGCCGCGCGGGTCATGGGCACCAGCACAGCGGCTGTGCGCACCGCATCGGTGCAGGCGCTGAGCAACCTTGCTCATGTTCTTGGGGGCTGCTCGGGTCGGCGAGATGAGGCCGGGGCGTGTGGGGACACTGCCGATGACTGTGCGCGTTCGCATAAATGACCCGTTCTGCGAGACCCGTGGACCCCTCGCAAGCGGGCGCGTCACCCTAGGCCGCCATTCGCACAATTCCTCGCAGAACTGGGTGGCTGTGCGCAGGGTTCTGCGAGACTGGGCCAGTGGAGCTGACGCCGGAGGAGGCCGCTGAGGCGGTCGAGCGCTTCGACTGCCCGAACTACGAGGTGATGGCGCCGTCCCCGTGCCGCACGCGGGGCGGGAAGGTCGCCTCCAAGTACCACACCGCACGGTTCATCCTGGTACCCGCGCTGCGTGAACTGCTGGAGGTTCCAGTTCCGGCCGGGCGTCGGCCGGGGGCGGTGTGGTACGCGCTGCGGCCGGTGGTGGCTGCCGAGGTGGCCCCGGCCGCGCCGGCGATCCGGATCGGGTACGCGCACTGCTCGACGAAAGACCAGGAACTCGACAGCCAGTTGATCGCGTTGCGCACGGCCGGATGCGCGCGGACCTTCTCGGAGAAGATCTCCACGCGGGTGAAGGTGCGGCCCGAGCTGGACGCCGCGCTCGCGCTGTGCCGGGACATCAAGTCGGCCGCGCCCAGCCAGACGGTCATCTTCACCGTGCACGAACTCAAACGGCCCGCGCGCAATGCCGCCGAGCTGATGACGCTGGCGGGTGGCCTGCAGGCCGCCGGGATCGAGCTGGAGTTGCTTTCCGGGCCGCTGACCGGGATCTACGACCCCAACGGGCTGGGAGCGATGCTGTTCGCGGTGCTGGCGGTCTCCGCCCAGCTCGACCGCGACTACATTCGCGACAAGACGCTGGAAGGCCAGCAGGCCGACGCCGCCAAGGGCAACCACGGCGGCCGCCCCAAGGTGATCGACGAGGACATGCTCACCTTCGCCCAGGCGCTGCGCGCCAAGGGCGTCCCAGTCCCCGAGATCGCCGCCAAGCTGAAGATCTCCACGGGGAAGGACGCGGGCAAGCCGCCCTCGGTCGCCTCGCTGTACCGCGCCCTGGCCGAGGCGGAGCAGGCCGACGCCGACCAGCGGGCGATGGACGCGCCTGCCTGAGCAGCGCCGTTGGGTTGCTTGCTCAAGCCCCGTCTCGGGGAGCTGGCTGGGTACTGCCGGGGTCAGGGGCCTTCGCCGGGGGTGCAGACCAGCCAGCGGCCGTTCGCGGTGGGCTGGACCTCCACTCTGATGGAGGTCAGCAGCGAGAACCGCTCGCTGAGTATGCCGTCGATCTGCTGCAAGGACTCGTCGACAGGAAGCGGTTCCGGCCAGGTCGGACGCCAGATCAGCGTCGCATCCTTGGCGGTCAGCCGGATGGCGTAGGTATCTCCTCCCCGAACTTCCACACCAGTTCTTGCCGGATTCGGGCGAGCTCGGGATCGGTGTCTGCGGGTCGTGCGGGTTTGCGTCGCCACCACTTCATGACATTGACGCTGACATCGCACCGGGGGATGCGTCCCCTTCGTGGGCGGGGTCGTGGAAGGGGCCCAGCCCAGCGGCGACTTCGGCGCGGGTGAAGGCGTAGCGGCCCAGGAAGTTGATGTGCTCATAAGCGATGGGCGAGATCCGGGCGCACATGTCGTCGGTGGCGGGGAACCCGTCGGCGCGGATCTGCTTGACGGCGGCGTCCAGGTAGAGAGTGTCCCACCACGGCGTTCAGGGCGAGGCCGAGCGCGCCGAGTTGGTCCTCCATTCCTTCGCGGTAGCGCTGGCCGGAGCTGGCCGCGGTTGCCGAAAGCGATCCGGCGGGCGAGGCGGTGGCGGCCTTCCTGGACAATGAGCTGGGTGCCGATCATGCGGCGGTAGCCGTCGTCGTAGATGAACTGCAGCAGGTGCAGGGTCTTGAAGATGCGGCCGTAGTGGGCGAACGCGTCGCCCAGGCCGGTGGGGCGGCCGTCGCGCGACAGCATCCGGATCAGGTCGTAGGCCCGCACCTGGCCGGTGGTGAGGGAGCCGGCGACGCGGAGCATGTCGGCCCAGTGCGCGCGGATGCGGTCGAGGCGGACGGTGTGGCGGGACATGTGATCGAGGGGGCCGTAGGTGGCGCGGGTGTTGGTGCGCCACAAGCGGGTGTCGCCCAGGTCGGTGATGCGCGGGGAGAACTGGTAGCCGCAGATCGCGAACAGGCCGAACACGATGTCGGAGTACGACCTGCTGGTCGTGCTCGAACACAACCGGCTCCCCTTGGCGGCCTGCCCGGCCCTGGCCGAAACCGACTTCAACAACGCCTCGCTGTACGCCACCCTGCGCGCGGCGGACCCACCGCAGCTGCCGCGCGTCGCCGACTACGAGGTCGAAGCCCGCCATCCGACGCCACGAGAGATCGAGCTGTTCGGGATTGGCGACACCATGCTGATGCTTGTCGCGACCCAGTTGACCTTCAACCAGGCGGAACGCCCGGTAGAACTGACCGTGCAGGTCTACCGAGGCGACCGCTACCGCTTCCGCGCCTCGATCACCAACCGGACGTGATCGGCTCCTACCTTCACGACCGTCCACCGGTGCCTTGCGAGGCCGCAGTCATGAACGGTGCCGGCTGCCGGCCGGAGATCTCACTGCACGTGCAGGCCGGGCGGGGCAAGCCGGGGGAGCGGTATTGGCCGGGTCCACGGGTGGCCACGACGAGCCGACCGGTGTAGTAAGCGATGAGTCCGTGATGAGGACCTCTTCGGCGGCACCGCTCGAAGCTGCGGCGGGCACAGAGCAGCCGGATCATCGTTCACGAGCACAGCCCGCCGGCGCACAGAGGGACGCGCCGCTGGCCGCGTCCGTTGAGCGGTACGTCGTCCCGCGGCGGATGATCGCCGTGGTCGGGGGTGAGCCTTCCCGGGCAGTCGCGACTGAACAGCCGTGGCCGGTTACACCTTCCTACGCGCCGTGGTGGTTCTTCGCCGGTAGCAGATCGCCAGTCGGCTGTCCCGGCCTTCGCCGTTGAGGTCGAAGACGTCGACAGCGTGGACCTGCCCGCCATCCTGGCTGAGCGGGCTGGTCGCCTCGGTCTCCACCCGCTCACGGTGGTCGTCGCCACATGAGGTAGCGATCTTGGTCACCGCCCTCCCGGTGAACACGACGTCGCGGAAGAAGCCGCTCATAGCCTCTGCTCCGGTGTATGTGCCGACCGGGTGGTGCAGCACCGCGTCATCGGCGAAGAGGGACATCAGTCCGGTCAGGTCCGCCTCGTCGACCGCTTCGCCGTAGCGTTGGCTCACATGCTCGGTCATCGTCCCTCCAGGCGCATCGGCAGGTGCCGAATGCCGGTGTGCTTGTTGGACCGGACGCGGCGCACGGGCCCGGTGACGGCGAAGTCGGCGACGCGGTCCAGGAGCGCCTCGAAGATGACCCGCATCTCCATACGTGCCAGGCCAGAGCCGAGGCAGAAGTGCGGTCCGCGGCCGAAGGCGAGGTGCTGGTTGGGAGTGCGGCGGATGTCGAAGATGTCGGGGTCATCGAAGACAGTGGCGTCGCGGTTGGCCGACGCCCACCACAGGGTGACCTTCTCTCCGGCGCCAATGGCGGTGCCGGAGATCTTGGTGTCGGCGGTAGCCGTACGGCGGTTGTACGGCGTTGGGGACGTCCAGCGCAAGATCTCCTCGATTGCCGGGTCGAGCAGGGTGCGGTCGTCGACGAGTTCCTGCCAGGTGGCCGGCCGTTCGGCTAGGGCGAGCATGCCGCCTGCGATGGCGTTGCGGGTGGTCTCGCTGCCGGCCGCGATCAGCAGGCTGAATACCATTTGCTGCTCTATGGGGGCCAGCGGTTCGCCGTCGATCGTCGCGGTGGCGGCCACCGACAGCAGGTCGTCCCCGGGAGCGTCGCGCTTGCGCTCGAGTAGTTCGCTCCCGTAGGTGAACATCTCCGCCGCGGCGCGCTTACTGGCCTCGCTCGCCTGGCCGAGGTCGCGGTCGGCGTAGTCGAGCGTCGCGTTGGCCCATTCCATGAGCCGGTGCCGGTCCTCCTGGGGGACACCCAGGAGTTGCGCGACCGCCTGCAGCGGAAGCTCTGCCGCAACGTCGACCAGGAAGTCGCAGTCACCGCGCTCGACCGCGGCGTCGACGATGCGCGCGGCCCGGCCGCTGAGGTCGTCCGCGATCCCGGCGAGCGCCCGAGGCGCCACGTTGCGCTGAAAGAGCCGGCGGAACTTGGCGTGCCGCGGCGGGTCGGTCATGTTCAGCATCGTCCCGGGCGCGAGGCCGGGCGGCAGGTCCTCCAGCAGGGTGCCGCCGCCGTCGCGGACGGCGGTGCCGTCGGAGGAGAAGGCCGCCGTGCCGGCGGCGGCGCCGAGGATGTCGCGGTAGCGGCTCAGCACCCAGAACCCCTCGCCGCCCGGGGTGTGCTCGGTCGGCGGGTGCCACCAGACGGGAGCCTCGCGGCGTAGCCGTGCGAACACCTCATAGGGGAAGCCGTCAACGAACCGGTCGAGATCGGTCAGGTCGATGCCCTGGAGCGATGCGGTGTGCAATGTCATGTCAGCTCCCTCGACCATTGGTGGTGGTCATCGGTCTCCCTGCTCCACGCCGGATTCTGGGATGATCAACGGATCGGATGGTCCAGGCTGTCGTCGTCCACAGCAGCCACTGAGTGCGACTGCGCCGATGAGGACGCTGATCAGTGCATACTCCATCTGCGATGCTGGGCCGTAACGATCTCGCCGTTCAATGCTGTACTCGTGATGGGAGAGGGAATGGCGGGCGGCGCCGGCCTCGGAACGGGATCGGCGGCGACAGTCGAGAAGGTGGGCTCTGGTCGATCGGCAGGTCAGTGACCAGGCCTATGGCGCTCCATAGGCGCATGACCGATCGGGCGCCGAAGAGGAGGCGCACTCCAGGGACCTACCCGCACAACTCAAGGTTCTGGTACTTCATTGCCCTCGCTTCCCTCGCGCACGCGACCTCCCGCTGGTGAGCCAGCAGGAGGTCGATCAGGCTGAGCCGCGCCAACGCGCTGGCGACGATGCGGGTTTCCCTGCAGTGGACCACATCGGAATAGTAGAACGTGTTCCAGCCAAGGTCACCCTCTTCGGTATCGGTTTGTGTCAGCGATACACGACGCAGCCGCGGCAACACTCGCGCGATGTGGCGGTTAACAGCACTGAATCGCCTGGATGTCTTCACCTAGCTAGGCCGCTTGGCTGGCGAACGGAGTAATCGAGAACGCGTTCTACCGGGTGCCATGGCGGCCGGAAGTGGTGATGGTTGGTTGGGCGGTGACCGCGGGGATGAGCCAACGGCGGAGGAAGGGCCGCGGATCGCCGTCATGAGCGTGCGGTCTGCGCGGCTCGGGGATGTAGGAGTGCAGCAGGCGGAGCAGGTATTCCGCCAATCCGTCCAGGGCGTCCCCGGGGTAGCCCAGTTCCCGCCAGTCGATCCCAAGTTCGCGCAGCAGGTCGGTGGTGAGCCCGATCGCGGTCTGGGACAGTATCTCGATGCCGAGGCTGGCGGTGTTGCCGGTGGTGATGAGCAGGCCGACATGGGGCTCGTGAGGAAGCCGCTCGATCACGTGGGCGACCAGTTCGACGAGGATTTCCGTGGGGTCGTCGATGTCGGCGACGTGGTCCTTGATCCGGGCCGCGAAGTCGCCGGCTGCGGCCAGCGAGGTCGCCTTCAGTACCTCTTCGATGTTGCGGAAGTACCGGTAGATGGTGGCGCGGGTGACGCCGAGTTCGTCGGCGACGTCGCTGAGTCCGGTCTTGCGGGCGCCGTAGCGGTCGATGCAGCGGGCCGCGGCATCGACGATCCGCTGGCGGGCCTCCTGGTCGCTGGTGGGCGGATCCCCCCGCCACCCGTGGGTGCGCATGCTCCTCATTCCATCAGACGCCCGACCGCTATTGACAGTACACAGATTCAAATTATGTACTGTCGTATGCCCGGGCGCGACCCGGGCACCACTACAAGGCCGATACGGCGCGGCATCGGTCCCCGGCACACTTCGGCGCCTCGCGCCCCGGCATCGCGATCGGGTGCGGGCCTGCTCGATGGAAAAGGAGCCAGTCGTGTCTTCGATGACGATGTCCAGGTCCGATCAGCCGGTCAACGACGCGGTCAATCTGGTCAGTGGTGACTTCTGGGGACGCAACCCGCACGCCGAGCTTCGCTGGATCAGGGACAACGCGCCCGTCTACTGGGATCCCCGCGGTGAGGTCTGGGGAGTATCGACCTACGGGGCGGTCAAGTACGTCTCCCGCCATCCTGAGCTGTTCTGCAACGGCGAGGGCATCCGTCCCGATGCCGACCCCATGCCGATGATGATCGACATGGACGATCCCGAGCACAAGCTGCGGCGCAAGCTGGTCAGCGCCGGGTTCACCCCGCGGCGCGTCGCCGGCCGGCGCGAGTACCTCGAACGGCTCTGCGACGAGATCATCGACCGGGTCTGCGAGCGCGGCGAATGCGACTTCGTCACCGATCTGGCCGCACAACTGCCGCTGATCGTGATCGGCGACGCCCTTGGGATCGCGCCCGCCGACCGGCAGACCCTGCTGGCCTGGTCCGACGACATGCTCCGGGCGCTGACCGGCGGCGACGACCCCGACCTGCTCGCCCGCGCCGCCGAGGCGTTCGCGGGTTTCAACGACTACGCCTCCGCCGTCGTGGCCGACCGCCGTACCTGCCCCCGCGACGACCTCATCAGCGTGCTCACCCACGCGACCGTCGACAGTGACCGGCTGGACCACGACTCGCTGCTGCAGGAGTCACTGCTCATCCTCATCGGCGGAGACGAGACCACCCGGCACGTCATCTCCGGCGGAATGTGGCAGCTCTTCCAACACCCCGACCAGCGCAACGCCCTCACCCGGGACCCGTCCGGCATCCCCACCGCAGTGGAGGAGATGCTGCGCTGGGTGTCCCCGATCAAGAACATGGCCCGCACCGCGACCCGCGACACCGTCCTGGACGGACGCGACATCGCCGCCGGCGACACCCTCCTACTGCTCTACCCGTCCGCCAACCGGGACGCCGCCGTATTCACCGACCCCGACACCTTCGACAGCACCCGGAGCCCGAACGAGCACCTGGCCTTCGGCAACGGCCCCCACTTCTGCCTGGGCAACAGCCTGGCCCGCCTGGAGATGCAGGTGATGTTCACCAAGCTCCTGGCCCGCCTGCCCGATCTCGAGCCGCTCAGCGACAAAGAACCGGCCCACCGGCCCGCCAATTTCGTCTCCGGCTACGAGACGATGCCCATCCGGTTCACACCCACCCGTCGCGCCCTGACATGACCCCATACCGTCGGCCAGCACGCGCCACCACGCCGGCCCGAGCATGACGGATGGAGGCATTGGCCCTCCCCTCGGAGTTCAAAGGGCCGACCTTCCCCCACGCCCGAACCCTTGGAGTCTTCCGTGAAAGTCCTGGTCACCGGTGGAACCGGTTTCGTCGGATCCCACGCCGTCCGCGAGATCCTCAACACCGGGCACGAGGTCCGGATGCTGGCCCGGACCCCCGCGAAAGTCCCAGGGGTCTTGACGGCTCTCGGCATCGCCGAATCCGACCGCCCCGAAGTCGTGGCCGGCGACATGACCGATCCCGACACGGTCGAGGCCGCGCTGGACGGCTGCGACGCCGTGCTGCACTGCGCCGCGGAGATCGGCGTCGCCGGCGGCCGGGGCCCGTCCAGCACCGCCAACATCGATGGCACCCGCCTCATCGTCGACACCGCCGTCAAGCTGGGCCTCGATCCCATCGTCTACACCTCGACGATCACGGTGCACCTGCCCGCCGCCGATCCGATCATCACCCACAGCACCCCATTGGCCGATCCTCTGTCGGCCTACGGCGCCCAGAAGCGCCTGGCCGAAGAGTACGTCCAAGCCGCCCAGGCCGTCGGCGCACCGATCACGACCCTGGTGGTCGGCGGTGTCTACGGCCCCCACAGCCCCCACCTGGACGGCAGCCACAGTGCGCTGATCGCCGCGCTGCGGTCCGGGATGTACGCACCCGACGGCGGCCTAGGCGTCCTGGACGTACGCGACCTCGCGACCCTCATCGCCCGCACCCTCATCCCTGGCCAGGGCCCCCGCCGCTACTTCGCCAGCGGCCGCTACATCACCTGGCGGCACTGGGCCGAACTCCTCAGCCGCGCGGCCGGGCGCCCCGTGCCCTACCATGTCGTTCCCGTCGACGACATGATCCAGATCGGCCGTGAACTCGACGCGATGCGCGTCCAGGGCAGGGACGTCCCACCCCTGTCCTACGAGGCCGCGGTCATCATGTCGTCCGGACGCCCCGCCGACGACACCGCCACCCTCACCGACCTCGACCTCACCTATCGCCCCACCATCGACACCTTCCGCGACACCATCGCCTGGCTCGGCGCCCAAGGCCGCCTCCCCAGGCACGCCAGCGGAGAGCCGATCCCCGAGCCGAGGTGACCTGCGGCCGGAACACGCCGACCACCAGACCGTGCATTCGACCAGCAGCAGGGTGACTCCTGCGGTGAGGCGCAAGTGTCCGATCCCAGCGGGCCGTGTCCGCCCGGCAGGCGCCACCCGAGGCACCATTGAGGCCGAGATGACGGGACATCCAGCCATGTTCACTCCCGCCCCTCAAGTCCGCTGCAGCGGCCGCTCCCTCTCTTCGCAACCGGTGTTGGGACGATGTCTCGTCGGACGCCTGCAGGGAGAGTTGCCGCACCTGGCAGAAGACATCATCGAAGAAATGTACAAGGCGGCTCCCTTTCTCTCTGACAGCGGCCGCGGAAATCTGCGTTCAAGCGTCACTCCGCTCGCCGCCCAAAGACTCCGCCGAATCGTGCAGCGCCTTACCGATCCGCTGGCCTCCCGGGCGGACCGGGCCCGGGTCTGCCGTGCCCTCGGCCGGGCCGCGTATCTGCACGGAATGGACTCGGACACGCTCCACACCATCCTTCGGCGCAGCGCCTGGGTCGCCTGGCGCCGTTTCGCGCGCGTCGGCAGTGAAGTCGGCCTCTCGCGAGAACAACTCGACTCGCTCGCCGAGCAGATCCACTCCCGCGTGGAAGAAATCTGCGTGGACACCGTGATCGCCTACTCCGATCTAGCCGATGAATGGAAAGACGACCTCCAGGTTCGACGGCGGCGTTTATTGGACATTCTTGTATCCGCTGCACCGATCGCGACGATGGACGTTGTCGCCGCCCTGGCGCGGGCCGCGCAATGGCGCCTGCCGACTTCGGTGGCCTGCATCGTGCTGAGTGAAGGCTGGCAGAGCGAGAGCCGATTACCTCCTGCCCTCGGCACTGACGTGCTCATGGACATCGAGCGCCCCGTACCGCGCATCCTTGTCCCCGACCCCCAAGGGCCAGGGCGACGTGAACGATTCGAACGCGGCCTGTGGGGAACACGTTTCGCGGTCGGCCCGACCGTCCCCTTGGCCGAGGCACGGACCTCTCTGAGGATGGCGGAAGGAGCCATCTCGCTAATGCATCGAGGCTTCTTCGGGACTACCGCACATGTGCACTGCGAAGATCACCTGACGACACTGCTGATTCTGCGTGACGAGCACATGATGAATGAGTTCGTCGAGCTGAAAACCGCGAGCTTGGCCGACTTCACGCCTGAGCGGCGATCCCGTCTCTTAGAGACACTTTTATCCTGGCTCTCCAACGGTTCCAACACGCAAGCAGCGGCGGAACTCTCCGTCCATCCGCAGACCGTGCGGTACAGGATGCGCCAGCTAAAAGAGATCTTCGGTGAACGACTCGACAATCTGAACTGGAGATTTGAGATGGCCCTCGCCCTTCGCGCACACCGCCTCCTGAGTATGCCGACAGCGCCGATAGGCGTGGTGGAGCCGACGCAGGCATCCGGAATGGATCCGGTCGGCTACCCCTCATCGAGACCGCCCCCATGACCTGGGCACCCGGTCCCTGGCAGGTCGCCCAGGCCGAGGTGGAGCAGCTGACACTGATATTCACCGCGCTCTCACGGTATGTCCTGGCCGCAGATCACCTGGGCGACGGACTGGTCTCTCCACTGGCCGCGCGGCGGCGCTTCGGCGGGGTGATGGGCCGTATCGAGAGACCGCTGAGGGAGTATTGGAGGGTAACCCCGCTGCGGCCCGAGGGCGATGCCGCGCATGTGCGCAATGCGATCAATGCGATTATCGCGACGGCTGCCTGCAGGTCGTGGCCGGTGACGTCGTCGATGACCAGGAGGTGTCGCCGCCGGGCAGGACGAACCTCTCGTATCAGGCGCCCCCACCCGGCCTGGTCTGCGAAAGGAGGTATCGGGCAGCCTGCCGCAAGGTGGGTGGAGTCGTGCACGAGCTCGGGGAGCCAGACGCGCTGGAAGCGCTCGGGGAGGTGCTGCGTCTGGCTGGTAGAACCCGGGTGCTGCCCACCTGGAACGCTGAGGCCTGGATGTTCGCTGCCGAACTGTCGGCCTGGCGGTGGCAGGGCAGCTGTCGTTAGCGGGTCCGTCCCACCGAGCGATCCCGCTCCGGATGCCGCGGAGGTCTGCTGGGCGGTCTTGTGTCGGGTGCTGGGTGGTGCGTCCGCCCAAGGGGCCCCGAGGGCCGGTGGGCCCTCGGGGCGGGTTTCACGGGTGGGTGGGGGGTCTGCGCGTGAACGCGCGTAGCAGGAGAGTGATGGTCGTGGCCGCGACCAGGCCTGCGGTGCTCAGCAGTGCGATCTCGGCGGGACGGTGGTGACGGGCCAGTTCGACGATCACGAGGGTGACCGCGGACAGGGCCGTGATCAGCGCGATGAGGGTGTTGAGCCGGCCCGCTTCCGAATGCGGCCAGTCCGCCCGGTCGGTGGGCGGTGGTTCGGGTGCCTGCCGCCGGTGGGCGGCCAGGGCCCGGCTCCGCCAGGGCGAGGTGTCGATCTTCCCGAGCCGGTGGAGGCCGCCTGCCACGCCGACCAGCACCAGCGCGTAGCAGGCGACGAAGACGGCTTCGGGCCGCATGGCCGACTCCTTCCGGTTCCTTGCGGGCTGCTCAGCTCTGCCCGCTGGTGGCTTGGGGGTGGTCGATGACCTCGGTGAACAGGGCCAGTTCCGCTTCCTGCGGGGCTCCGTCCGCGTCGGGGCCGGTGGGGACGGCCGCAGGTTGCGTGGCGCTGCCGCCGCTTTCCCCGGGCACGTGCTGTCCGCGGTGCCGGACGGCCTGCCAGGTCAGCCAGAGCAGGGGGAGTACTCCGCCGGTCATGAACAGCACGTCACCGGGTAGGCGCAGCCATTCGAACAGGGCGTTGGTGGAGTTGCTGATGAACTCCAGGCTGCGGGCGTCGTAGTAGCCGATGTCCACCGAGTGGTAGAGCTGCAGGATGCCGAGCGGCATCAGTGTCGCGAAGGACATCCAGGCCAGGCCGGCGTTCAGTGACCAGAAGCTGATGGAGGCCAGCCGGTCGGACCAGTACTTCTCCGGGACCAGGTAGCGGAGGGCGAAGATCGCGAAGCCGACGGCGAGCATCCCGTAGACGCCCATCATGGCGGCGTGGCTGTGGTTGGCGGTCAGCATCGTCCCGATCTCGTAGTAGGAGACGATCGGCAGGTTGATCAGGAACCCGAACACGCCGGCGCCGAGGAAGTTCCAGAAGCCGACCGCGACGAGGAACATGACCGCCCAGCGGTGCGGGAAGGGCGTCGGGCTCTTGGACTCCTGCCGCGCTCCGAGCCGGATGAACGTCCACGCCTCGACGGTGAGGAAGGTCAGCGGGATGACCTCGAAGGCGGAGAAGAACGCGCCCAGTGCCAGTACTTCGGCCGGTTCGCCGTTGAAGTACCAGTGGTGTGCGGTCCCGATGACACCGCCGACGCTGTAGAGGATGATGTCGAGGAAGACCACGCGCAGCGCGATCTTCTCCCTGACCACGCCGAGCAGCACGAAGATGTAGGCGACCATCACCGTGGTGAACAGCTCCAGAAAGTCCTCGACCCACAGGTGGACGACCATGAAACGCCAGAAGTCGGAGATGGCGTAGTTGGTGTCGTTGCTGGTCATCAGCCCGGCCGAATAGACGATCGGGAGCGCCAGCGCGGCGAAGAAGAACAGCCAGGGCAGGTTGCTGCGGCGCTCTCCGGCGAGCCGGTGCCGCATGCCGCGCCACAGGATCACCACCCAGAACGCCATGCCGATGGTGAGAAGGATCTGCCAGAACTTGCCGAGGTCGAGGTACTCCCACCCCTGCATGCCGATCCACTTCCACAGGTCGCCGAAGGCGCCGTGGATGCCGGCCAGTTCGCCCAGCAGCGAGCCGACTACCACGATGACCAGCGCGCCGAGCAGCAGATACGACAGCTTCGCCTGGCCCTTGGGGTCCCGGCGGCGGGTGATCATCGGGATGAGGAAGATCCCGGCGGCCAGGAAGCTGGTCGACACCCACAGCAGCGATAGCTGGACGTGCCAGGACCGCATCACGTTGTAGGGCAGCCAGCGGTCCAGCGGGATGCCGAAGAAGCTCTCCAGGTCGGCCCGGTAGTGCTGCGCGGCGGCCCCGGCGAACGTCTGGACCAGGAACATCCCGGCCATCACGAAGAAGAACCAGGCCATCGCCCGCTGGCTGGGCGTCAGCGGCACCGTCCGCGGCTCCTTGAACCGCAACTCCCGCTGGTCGCGGCCGTGCCAGCCGAGCCAGTTCCAGCGTCCGAACGCGGCGAACAGCGCACCGGTGCCGCCGATCAGCGCGATGAGGCTGATCACGCTCCACACCACGGTCGATCCGGTCGGCGAGTTGCCGACCAGCGGCTCGGCGGGCCAGTTGTTGGTGTAGCTGTAGTGCTTGCCGGGACGTTCCACCGATGAGGCCCAGGCGCTCCAGGCGAAGTAGGCGGTCAGCTGCCTGACCTGGGCCGGGTCGGTGATCGCTTCGGGGCGCAGCCCGGTCTTGCCCTGCGGCTGGGCGAAGAATTCGCTGTAGTGCCGGGTCAGTTCGGTGAAGGCGGCGGCCTGCGCGGCGGAGATGGTGAGGGTGCCGGACTCCTCGTCGTAGGAGTTCGTCCGGAAGTCCTTGATCGTCTGCTCCAGCGGCGCGTCCGTCCCGCCATGGGACCGGTTGACCAGCAGGGCCGCGCGGTGCAGGTAGTCGGCGGTGAAGTCGGGCCCGAGATAGCCGCCGTGCCCGAAGATCGAGCCGTACTCCATCAGGCCGTTCTTGAGGAAGACGTCCTGGCCGGCCATGACATCGGCATGGGTGAACACGGTCCCGCCGTCGGCCGCGACGGTGCGTTCGGGGATCGGGGGAGTCGACCGGTAGCTCTGGAACCCCATCAGCACCAGGACGAAGAAGCCGAAAGCGGTGATGAGAGCGGCGGCCTGGACCCAGCCGCGACCGATGAGCGGGCCGCGTCGCTTGAGGGGCGGTGCCGGTGACGCTGTCACGGAACCTCCAGTGGGGGGATATTACGGCTGGTGCTAGTTTTTACAGACGAAGATGTGAGAAAAACAAGCCACTGGAAGCCGTGGGTCGAGAGACCTTCCCCACATGGGCGCGCCGCCGCAGGTAGCGCCTGTCGACCACCCGAACGGTGCGTTCCAATATCCGAAGCGCGACCCGGACTAGTTAGGTTAGGCTTGCCTAATCAACCGCTGAGTCGAAGGAGTCACGGTGGACCAGCGACCGCACACGGTTCCCGCCTCGGGGCGTTCCAGTGAACAGGTTCAGGGGCACTGGCTCCTCGCGCGGCTGGGCAAGAAGGTGCTCCGTCCGGGAGGCATCGCGCTGACACGGCGCATGCTCGATCAGGCGGACATCCGCGGCTGCGACGTCGTCGAGCTGGCACCCGGCCTCGGGCGCACCGCACAGGAGATCCTCGAACGCGATCCCGCTCGGTATGTCGGCGTCGACCGTGATCCGGACGCTGCCGCCGGTGTCCAGGACGTGATCGGTGCGCGCGGAACGGTGGAGGTCGCGGACGCCTCGGCGACCGGACTGCCCGATGCGAGCGCTGACGTCGTGGTCGGCGAGGCGATGCTCACGATGCAGGGCGATAAGGCCAAGCACGCGATCGTCGCCGAGGCCGCCCGGGTCCTGCGTCCCGGCGGACGGTACGCCATCCACGAGCTCGGCCTCACCCCAGAGGGGATCGGCGACGAGGTCAAAACGCAGGTGCGGCAGGCGCTGGCACGCAGCATCAAGGTCAACGCCCGCCCGCAGACGCCCCGAGAGTGGACGGCCGTTCTCCAGGAGCACGGCCTCGTCGTCGAGTGGGTCGAGACGGCCCCCATGGCGCTGCTGCAGTCACGGCGCCTCGTCTCAGACGAAGGACTGGTCGGAGCGCTGCGTTTCGGCAAGAACCTGCTCATGCAAGCAGACGCCCGCCGACGCGTCCTGGACATGCGCCAGGTCTTCCAGCAACACCGCAAATCACTCATCGCGGTAGCGCTCATCGCAAGGAAGAGCCTCTAAGCTTGTCTTTTAACCTCTGACCTGCGACTTCTTGTCACGCCGCGGGTTGCTTTCGATCTTGCTTGCGGGGGACGGGGTGGCGTTTGGCTGGGCC
>NZ_JBEYTW010000106.1:0-30756 GCF_040643275.1 Spirillospora sp. NPDC047418 | reverse complement strand
ATCAGCAGGCGGCGGCGCTTCGGCCGGCGCGTCCGGGCGTGTTGTTTTCGACGCGCTCATAACAACAACACGCCGCAGATCAACGGGGGCGGGCTAGTCTTCGGGCTCCTCGGGGGGCGCTCGGTGGGTCGCTTGGTGGACGCGGACGGCCAGGAACGCGCGGGCGAACCGGGCGGCCAGCTCGCCGTCCATCTCGGCCGGGAGCTGGTCGACGCCGACCAGCCCGCCCGGCTTGGCGACGACCGCGGCCGAGTCGCCCACCCGCACGCCGCGGCCGTCGTCGAGGTCCTCCATGGACGGCAGGTCCAGCGCCGCCCGCAGGGTGTCCTGCAGCGCGCGGACGGTCTCGGCGTCGCGGTCGATGCGGACCTCGGCGGCGTCGGCCCGCTCCTCGGCGGCGTCCGCGCGCTGCTCGGCCCGGTCGGCGCGCGCCATCGCGGCGAGGATGCGGTCCTCGGCGGAGTCGGCGAGCTGCTCGGCGCGCTTGGCGCGGACGGCCTGCTCCTCCGCCCGTCCGGTGGCGGCGTTGCGCTCCACGGTCAGCCCCGCGACCTCGCCCTGGACGACGCTCAGCTCCGCCCGCAGCCGCCGCTCGGCGTCCGCGGCGGCCTCCAGCTTGGCGCGGGCCTCGGCCAGCTCGGCGCGCAGGTCCGCGATGTCGCCGCGCGCGGCGGCCAGCGCGCCCTGCTCGGCCGACAGCCGGGTGGCGAGGTCGTCGCGCTCGCGCTCGGCGTCGGTCCGGGCCTGGTGCTCGGTGCTCCACGCCGTCTCGGCGCGCTTGCGGAGGCCCTCGGCGGACGCGGCCTCGTTCGCGGACGTGGCGCGGGCCTGCTGGTGGGCGCCCGCCTCCTTCCACGCGGTGGCCTCGCTCTCCTGCGCGGCGGCGACGCTCGCCTTCGCGGCCGTGAGCGCCTTCTCCGACTCCGCGCGCACCTCGGCGGTCTCCTGCCGGGCCTTCTCGGCACGGGCCTCGGCCTCCGCGGCGCGCGCGTCCGCGTCCAGCGACTGCTTGCGGGCGCCGGTCGCCTCGGCGAGGGCCTGCTCGGCGTCGTCGAGGACCTTGCGGACCTCGCCGTCCAGCCGGTCGCCCAGCGTGGCGGCGAGCGTGCCGAGCTGCGTCACCAGCCCGGAGAGCCGCTCGACCTCCCGGCCGAACGCGCGCGCCGGCCCCGGGTCGGTCCCAGTGCTCGCAGTCGTATCGCGCTCCACGGCCACCTCCGCCGGTTCGTCCCCGCCGGAACCGCCGGAGCCGCCGGAACCGCCCTCCGGCAGCCGGAGCGGCGCGGTCAGCGCGCCGTCGCCCGGGACCTCTTGATCTTCGCGCACGCGAGCATCCTAGTGAAACGTCCCGTTTTGCACCTCCCCCTGGCGCCCCCGATCCGCAGATCGGTCCGGAGCAGACTGGGATGACTCGTTAACTTGACTCGTTCAAGAAAATGGGCCAGTCTGTGTCGCGTGGAGACGCCCTTGGAGTTCCGGGAGATGCTGCGGGGGGCCGCCCTGCGGGTGACCCGGCCGCGGCTCGCGGTGCTGCGCGCGGTGCACGGGCACCCGCACGCCGACACCGACGCGCTCATCGGCGCCGTGCGCGAGGAACTGCCGAAGGTGTCCCACCAGGCCGTGTACGACTCGCTGCGCGTGCTCACCACGGCGGGGCTGGTGCGGCGCATCCAGCCCTCCGGCTCCGTGGCGCGCTACGAGTCGCGGATCGGCGACAACCACCACCACGTCGTCTGCCGGTCCTGCGGCGCCATCGCCGACGTCGACTGCGCCGTCGGCGAAGCCCCCTGCCTGACCGCCTCCGACGACCGCGGCTTCTCGATCGACGAGGCCGAGGTCGTCTACTGGGGCCTGTGCCCCGACTGCCCACCCGAACGAACCGCTGCTTCGTCCTGGAAGGAAGCACATGGCTGAGAACACCGAGGCCAACGTCAACGAGACGAGCGAGGCCGGCGGCTGCCCCGTCGTGCACGGCTCTCGCGCGCCGCACCCGACGCAGGGCGGCGGCAACCGCGGCTGGTGGCCGAACCAGCTCAACATGCGGGTGCTCGCCCCGCACCCGTCCGAGACCAACCCGTACGGGGACGACTTCGACTACGCCGAGGCGTTCGAGAGCCTCGACCTGCCGGCCGTGAAGGCCGACATCGCCGCGCTGCTCACCGACTCGCAGGACTGGTGGCCGGCCGACTTCGGCAACTACGGCCCGCTCATGGTCCGGATGGCGTGGCACAGCGCCGGCACCTACCGCGTCCACGACGGGCGCGGCGGTGGCGGCGGCGGCCAGCAGCGCTTCGCGCCGCTCAACAGCTGGCCGGACAACGTCCTGCTCGACCGGGCCCGCCGCCTGCTCTGGCCGGTCAAGAAGAAGTACGGCAAGAGCCTCTCCTGGGCCGACCTGTACATCCTCGCCGGCAACGTCTCCCTCGAGTCGATGGGCTTCAAGACGTTCGGGTTCGGCGGCGGCCGCGAGGACGTCTACGTCCCCGACGAGAACGTCTACTGGGGTCCCGAGCGCGAATGGCTCGCCGACGAGCGCTACACCGGCGACCGCGACCTGGAGAACCCGCTCGCCGCCGTGCAGATGGGCCTCATCTACGTCAACCCGGAGGGCCCGAACGGCAACCCGGACCCGATCGCCGCGGCCCGCGACATCCGCGAGACGTTCCGCCGGATGGCGATGAACGACGAGGAGACCGTCGCGCTGATCGCCGGCGGCCACACCTTCGGCAAGACGCACGGCGCCGACCCGCACGCCAACGTCGGCCCCGAGCCGGAGTCGGCCCCGCTGGAGCAGATGGGCCTCGGCTGGAAGGGCACCTACCGCTCCGGCAAGGGCGACGACGCGATGGGC
The DNA here is from genome assembly GCF_040643275.1 of Spirillospora sp. NPDC047418. NCBI lineage: Bacteria > Bacillati > Actinomycetota > Actinomycetes > Streptosporangiales > Thermomonosporaceae > Spirillospora > Spirillospora sp. NPDC047418. Next base: position 27,905 of record NZ_JBEYTW010000106.1, on the reverse strand, counting down.
AGCGGCCTGGAGGTCACCTGGACCGACACGCCCACCACCTGGGACAACAGCTTCTGGGAGATCCTGTTCGGCTACGAGTGGGAGCTGTTCAAGAGCCCCGCCGGCGCCTGGCAGTGGCGGCCCAAGGACGGCGCCGGCGAGGGCACCATCCCGCTGGCCCACTCCGGCGGCCGCACCCACCCGACGATGCTGACGACGGACCTGTCGCTGCGCTTCGACCCGATCTACGGGCCGATCTCGGAGCGGTTCAAGGACAACCCCGACGAGTTCGCGGACGCCTTCGCCCGCGCCTGGTACAAGCTGACGCACCGCGACATGGGCCCGGTCATCCGCTACCTCGGCCCGGAGGTCCCGGACGAGGAGCTCATCTGGCAGGACCCGGTGCCCGCCGTCGACCACGAGCTCGTCGGCGACGCGGACATCGCCGACCTCAAGCAGCGGGTCCTCGCCACCGGCCTGTCGGTGCGGCAGCTGGTCACCACCGCGTGGGCGTCGGCCGCGTCGTTCCGCGGCAGCGACAAGCGCGGCGGCGCCAACGGGGCCCGCATCCGCCTGCAGCCGCAGAGCGGGTGGGAGGTCAACGAGCCCGACGAGCTGGCGCAGGTGCTGCGCGCGCTGGAGGGCGTCCAGGAGGCGTTCAACTCCGCGCAGACCGGCGGCACGCGGGTCTCGCTCGCCGACCTGATCGTCCTGGCCGGCTGCGCGGGCGTCGAGAAGGCCGCGAAGGACGCGGGCCACGACGTCACGGTGCCGTTCACGCCGGGGCGCACCGACGCCTCGCAGGAGCAGACCGACGTCGAGTCGTTCGCGGAGATGGAGCCGACGCACGACGGGTTCCGCAACTACCTCGGCAAGGGCAACCGGCTTCCGGCCGAGTTCCTGCTCGTCGACCGGGCGCAGCTGCTGAACCTCACCGCGCCGGAGATGTCGGTGCTGGTCGGCGGCCTGCGGGCCATCGGCGCGAACTACCAGCAGTCCAAGCTCGGCGTGCTCACCGACCGGCCCGGCACGCTGACCAACGACTTCTTCGTGAACATGCTCGACATGAACATCACGTGGGAGCCGACGTCCGAGGCCGCCGAGTCCTTCGAGGGCCGCGACGCCTCCGGCGAGGTCAAGTGGACCGGCAGCCGCGCCGACCTGCTGTTCGGCTCGAACTCCGAGCTGCGCGCGGTCGCCGAGGTCTACGGGGCCGACGACGCCCGGGAGAAGTTCGTGCAGGACTTCGTCGCCGCGTGGAACAAGGTGATGAACCTGGACCGCTTCGACCTGGTGTGACCTGCCCGTCCAGGCCGGCCCGGCTCCCGGGCCGGCCTGGACGCCGTTCCGTCACGGGCGGCAGTTCGGGCAGAGCCCCCAGAACGTGACATCGGCCTCGTCGACGAGATACCCGGCCTCGTCGACCGGCTCCAGGCAGGGCGCGTGCCCCACAACGCAGTCGACGTCCTGCATGGCCCCACAGCCGCGGCAGACCAGGTGATGGTGGTTGTCGCCGACGCGCCCCTCGAACCGCGCCGGGCTGTCGCCCGGCTGGATGCGCCGCACCAGCCCCGCCGCCGTGAGCGCGTGCAGCGCCTCGTAGACGGCCTGCAGCGAGACGTGCCCGACCCGGTCGCGGACCCCGCCGGCGATCGTTTCGACATCGAGGTGGTCCCCGGCCCGGACGGTCTCCAGCAGCGCGACACGGGCGGCCGTCACCCGCAGCCCGGCACCGCGCAACTCGTCGGCGACGCCCTGCGACGCGGTCATGCCCCACCTCTAGACGAGAATGATTCCGACAACGAATGACAAAAGTGTAATCGAGGCCCGCTAACTCCCCGAGAACACGGATCTGACTTCCGGCGCATGGTTTGCCGAACTAGCAAGACGGCGTGCGCTTTTCGCATCATCCGCCTACCGTGTCGGCATGACCCACTCAGCGCACGGCCATGGCGCACACCACGTCCACCAGCACGGACATGCCGCAGACGACCTGGCCGAGATGCTCGATCTCGACGCGGAAGTGCTCGCCGAGCACACCGCGTCCATCATCGAGTGGCTGCCCCTCAAGGAGAGCCCCCGCCAGATCGTGGACCTGGGCTGCGGGACCGGCGCCGGCACCTTCGCCCTCCTGGGACGCTTCCCCGACGCGCACGTGACCGCCGTCGACTCCTCGGCCGACCACCTGCACCGCCTCCGGGAGAAGGCTCAGGCGAACGGGCTGGGCGGCCGCGTCCGCACCGTCCAGGCCGACCTCGACACCGAGTGGCCGGACCTCGGCAGGCCCGACCTGGTGTGGGCGTCGGCGTCCATGCATCACATGGCCGACCCCGACCGGACGCTGCGCCAGGTCCACGAGATGCTCGCGCCGGGCGGCCTGTTCGCCGTCGTCGAACTCGCCGACTTCCCCCGGTTCCTCCCGGAGGGCGCCCCGGCGGACCGTCCCGGCCTGGAGGAACGCTGCCACGCCGCGAGCGACCGCCACCACGCCGAGCACGTCCCGCACCGCGGCGCCGACTGGGGCCCGAAGCTGACCGCGGCCGGCTTCACCGTGGAGGGCGAACGCACGATCACCGTAGAGATCGGCCACTCCGACACGGTCGCCCGCTACGCCCTCAACGCCCTCCAGCGCATGCGCGGCACCGTCGCCGACGCCCTCTCCCCCGAAGACCTGGCCGCCCTGGACCGGCTCCTCGACCCGAACGGCCCCGACAGCATCCTGCACCGCGACGACCTGACCGTACGCACCGAACGCACCACCTGGGCCGCCCACCGCCCCTGACCCGCCGCATCGGCGGTCGTGTACGTACATTGTGCACACAGGAGCTTGCGGTGTACGTACGTTGTCTGTACCCTTGGTATTCGGATGGTACGGAGGATGATCATGGCCAGTCACAGCGGCGATTCCGAGGAGCAGGCGCGGCAGACGCGTCTCAACCTTCGCACGAGTGAACGGCAGGACACGCTCATCCGGATGGCGGCACAGGCCACCAACAAGACGGTGACGGCCTTCATCCTCGACAGCGCGAGTTCGGCAGCGGAGCAGGTACTGGCCGATCGGCGCTGGTTCATGCTCGACGACGCGGCATGGAACGCCTTTCAGGACGCACTCGAACGGCCGGCCGTGGTCAAGCCGCGCCTGGCCGAACTCCTGTCCGAGGAACCGGACCTCTTCGAGGACTGACCAGACATGTTCTCGAAACCGCACAAGCTGACGGCGCAGGACGATGTACGAGGCTTCGACTGCGGCCAGCCGGACCTTGACGGCTGGCTGGAGAAGTACGCCCTGGTCAATCAGAAAGCCGGAATGGCGACCGTGTTCGCCACCTCGTCCGAGAACAGGGTGGTCGGCTATTACGCGTTGGCCACCGGCGGTGTCGAGAGGGCCAACGCCCCGGAACGCGTCGTGCGGGGCGTGCCCGCCCATCCGGTCCCGGTCATCCTCCTGACCCGGCTCGCCGTGGACTCCACCGTCCAGGGAAAGGGCCTGGGCAGGGCATTGCTGAGGGACGCGCTGGTCCGTGTGGCGAACGCAGCGGAGGAGATCGGCGTGCGGGCTCTGCTCATCCACGCCAAGGACGACCAGGCAAAGAAGTTCTACATGCGCAACGGGGAGTTCGAACCGTCGCCTACGGACCCTCTCCATCTGTTCCTGCTGATGAAGGACTTGCGGAAGGCATTGCGAACTGGGTGACCCGGGCCTTCCTCTGCGCCCAGCGGCCGGTGACGCCGCGCGACTGTTCGAGTTCGGCGCCCAGGTGCGCGGCCCACCGCCGCACGTCGGTGTTCTCGACACTCCAGCCGTCCCCGCCCTGCACCCACAGGTAGACCGTCCCGGCGTACGAGGCCGTTGTGTAGGCCAGTTCGCACGCGTCGAACGCCGCCTGGACGTTGCCGAGCAACGCTTCGGTCAGCGCCAGATTGCACAGGGCGACCTCGGGGCGCCGCGTGTCACGTGCGAGGGCGTTCATGAACGCCGCCCGCGCCTTCTCGGGCTCGTCCACCAGGATGCAGAACGCGTGGTTCTGCTGCAAGGTCAGGTCGGACGGCCTCAGCCTGCGCGCCCCGTCCAGGAGGGCGGCGGCCGCCTTGCGCTGCCCCTCTTCCAGGAGCGCCACCGCCTGGCCGGTCAGCGATGTCATCGTCGCAGGGTCGACGGCGTCGTCGTCGGCGACCGCCCGATCGGCGAGCGCGGTGGCGACGTCCTCGCGCGAGAGTTCCCGTTCCGCCAGGAGTGCGTGCGGAAGCCCGGGGGACCAAGCACCGGCGAGGTACCGGTACTCCCGCTTCAGAGACTCCGACGACCACTCCGCGAGGTAGGTCTGGGTGAACCTGTCGACGACCCACGTCCAGTGCTTGGTCTCCTCGTCCGCAGGCTCCGCCGAGCCGGGCTCCGGCCACGCCTCGGGCGGCGTCCAGCGGAGCACGTCCTCGAGGGGAGCCGTCTCCAACCAGGCGTTCAGACGCCGCGCGGTCTTCCCGAGCCAGATCGCCTCGATGTATCCGCCGGGTGATATCGCGTCGCAGGCGTCGCCCCGGAAGAACGCGCGCCATCGCGCGGCGTGCTCGCCGGTGCCCCGTGGTTCGTCCGAGAACTCCAGGCGCTCCAGCCACCCCGCGAGCGTGAGCTTCATGGTCTCCGCGATGCCGCGCCGTACGATCCGGTCGGGATCGAGGCCCCGGCAGCCGAGCGCGCCCAGGGCGGATGTGGCGTCGACGAGACGCCGAAGGTTGAGGGTGCCGTCATCCAGCAGGGGGTGAGTCTGGGCGACGTCCAGGACCACTTGAAGCAGGGACGAGGTGTGCCAGAGCATGTGCGGTGTAGGGCCGGTTTCGCCGAGCAGCAGTTCCCGGGCGTCGAACGTCCGGGCGGCCGGCGCGGCGACGCGGCCGTGCCTGAGGGTGGACGCGAGCACTTCGCGGCACTCTTCGCGGCAGATGCGCGTGCCGTCCCGCTCGACGGCGTACGGGCAGTCGCGATGCCTGCGGGCGGGGTCGCAGGCATCGACGTACCGCACGAGCGAGATGATCTTGAGTTCGGTGTCGGGGCGGCCCATCCGCTCATTCTGTCAATGTGCGGATGGATTTCGTGGGGAACCGATGGCTTCCAGAAGTGGTCAGGCTTTGGTGGTGGTGAGGGTTTTGCCGAGGGCGCTGCCCTTGGCCCATTTGGCGAAGGGCAGTTGCCAGTAGCCCCAGCCGTTCGTCCACTGGAGGTTGCGCTTGGTGCCGGTGATCTTGACGATGTCGCCCCGGTAGGACCAGTGGAAGAACCACTGGGCGTCGGCGGCGGGGGAGCGGACGCAGCCGTGGCTGCAGTTGCGGTTGCCGAGGCAGGTCGGGTCGTCCATGTTCTGGTGGATGTACTCGCCGCTATTGGAGATGCGGGTCGCCCACGGGACCTTCTCGTCGTACCAGCCGGGGTCGCCCTTCTTCTTGCCCGGCGGGCGCATGCGCTCCAGGCGGACGTGGTCCATGGTGAGGTGGACGCCGCTGGTGGTGAGGAGGTGGTCGACGCCGTCGCGCTGGACGTCGCCGCCGACGCCGAGGCTGATGCCCCAGTTGCGGACGGTGCGGCCGTTCTTCTTGACGACGAGCCGGTGCGTGTTCGCGTTGATGCTGACGACGTGGGAGTCGCCGATCTTGAAGGTGTGGGTGACGTCCTTGTCGCCGAAGACGTCGTCGCCGATCTTCAGGCCCGCGTAGTGGACGGTGACGGTGACGCGCTGGCGGGGCTTCCACGGGTGCTTCGGGCGGAACACCATCGAGGGGAGGCCGTTGAAGGACTCGCCCGCGCTCAGCCAGCGCCAGGCGCCCTCGGTGGGGGTGCTGGAGGAGATCTCGGTGGCGCGCTCGATGAGCGGCTTGGCCTGGTCGGGGACGGCCTTGTTGAACTGGACGAAGATCGGCATGCCGGTGCCGACCGTCTCGTTCTGGCTGGGCACGACGTTGTTGACGCGGGTGGCGGCGGTGGCGCGGCTCGCGCGGAACGCGCTGGTCGCGGTGGTGGACTTGCCCTTCGGTGAGGTGGCCGTGGCCGACACCTGGTAGCGGCCGCCGGGCTGCAGCGTCCAGGTGGAATGCCACTTGGTCTTGTCGGCGGACAGCTTGCCGGGGACGTCCTCGCCCTTCAGCTTGACGGAGACGGCGCCGAGCGTGCCGCCCGCGACGGCGACCGCCACGCCCTCGTCGGGGCGGGCCTTGCCGTTGCCGTCCGCCGGGGTGATCGTCACCTGGGGCGTGCCGTCGTCGCCGCCCTTCGCGGTGACGCCGCCGGTGTCGCCGTCGCCTCCGCCGCATGCGGTCGCCAGTCCCAGGACCAGCGCCAGCACCAACGCTTTTCCGCGCACCGTTCTCCTCACCAGCCCGCCGGTGCCCGCGCGTCGCGGGACGGCAACAAGATCGCTTACGGAACGGCCCTTATTCCCGTCCCGTCCGGAGGGCGGGGCGGCGCGTACGGCGGCGTCCGATCACTTAGGACGTCCATCGTCCCCCGAAGGTTCGCCCGCGGGGGACGATTCGGGGGATCTTTCGTGGTCCGCTGACGCTCGGGGCCCTCCGTCGATCTTCTCTTCAAGACTGGGGTGCGGCCGGTTAAAAGCGACCGTCCCCGCGCTGACCTGTTGCGATGCTGGACCGTGGCCGCCCCGCGACGGCCCCCGCTAGGTGAGTTCTCGGCTGTGAAGGGACGCGCGATGAGAGCCCAGGGGCTGAGTCCTTCCATCGACTCGGGCGCCGGCCCCGCGGACCTCGTGCCGGCGGCCGCCGGTGTGCTGGTTCCCGCCGGGCGCGGCGCGCGGACGCTCGCCGACCTGTGCCCCGCGTGCGTCGCCGTGGTGGACGGCTGGGCGATGGCCGTCGGCGTCTCCATGTCCCGGGGCGGGATGCTCGCGGGTCTCGCCGCGATCGGCGTCGTCGCGTTCAACGCCTCGGGCGGCCTCTACCGGACCCGCCGCAGCCCGAGCCTGCTGGCCGACGCCGCGGCGCTGCTCGCCCGGATGCTGGTGGTGGCCGCGGTCGTCGCGGTGCTGCTGCCGCATCCGGTGACGGCGCTGCTGTGGGCGGTCGCGGTACCGGCGACGCTGTCGCTCGGGTTCCGCGTGTTCATGAACGCCGCCGTCCGGACCTACCGGTGCCGCGCCCGGCCGCGTCCGGCGCTCGTCGTCGGGACGGGCGGGACCGCCGCGCACATGGTCGACATCCTGCGGGACCGCGGCGAGTTCGGCCTCGCGGCGATCGGGCAGGTGGCGGCGGGGCGCCCCGACTCGACGCCGGTGCTCGGCGAGACGTCCGACCTCCCGGCGCTGGTGGAGGAGTACTCGGTCGACACGCTGGTCGTCGTCGCCGAGGACGTCCACCCCGACCAGCTGGACGCCGTGCTGCGCATGTCGTTCGGGCTGCCGTGCGAGACGCTGCTCGTCCAGCCGCCGTCGGACGTGGTGCCGGTGGCGCCGGAGCGGCGCGAGTACCTCGCCGGGATGCCGTGCGCGCGGGTCGACTGGCGGCTCCGCGACCCCGCCGCCCGGCGCGCGAAGCGGGCCCTGGACGTGGTGGCGGCGGGCCTGCTGCTCGTCGTCGCCGCGCCGGTCCTCGCCGCGTGCGCGCTCGCCGTGCGGCTGGAGGGCGGCCCCGGCGTGCTGTTCCGGCAGCGGCGGATCGGGCTCGGCGGCGAGGAGTTCGTGCTGCTGAAGTTCCGCACGCTGAAGCCGGCGGACGAGGAGGAGTCCGACACCCGCTGGACGGTCGAGAACGACGCGCGGATGGGACGGGTCGGCCGGTTCCTGCGCAACACGTCGCTGGACGAGCTCCCGCAGCTGTGGAACGTGCTGCGCGGCGACATGAGCCTCGTCGGGCCGCGTCCGGAGCGCCCCCACTTCGTGGAGCAGTTCGCCCGCACCTGCCCCGGCTACATGCTGCGGCACCGCGTCCCGGTCGGGATGACGGGCTGGGCGCAGATCCACGGGTTCCGCGGCGACACGTCGATCGAGCTGCGGGCGAGGCTCGACAACCACTACATCGACCACTGGACGTTCGCCGGCGACCTGAAGATCCTGCTGCTGACCGCGCGGGCCATGCTCTGCCGGGACGCCGGATGACCGTCCTCGCCCCGCCGCTCGCGCCGGGCCGGGCGACGCGCCGGCCGAGCCGGCCGAGCCGGCCGAGCCGGCCGAGCTGGCTGATCGCGGCGACGGTGGCGAGCGTCGGGATCCCGCCGGGCGCGGAGGCGTTCGGCCCCGGCGTGCAGGTCACCGCCGGCGACGTCGCGAGCTGCGCGCTCGTCGGGGTCGCCGCGTTCCTGCTGGTCACCGGGCGGGTCGAGATGCCGCGCGCGGCGTTCTGGGCGTTCGCGCCGCTGGTCGCGGGGCTCGGCGTCAGCACCGTCCTCTCACCGGACATCGGGTCGAGCATGGCGGGGTTCGTCCGCGACCTGCAGGTCTTCGTGCTGGTGCCGCTGGCCGTGGTGCTGCTCGTCCGGGACCGCCGCGACCTCGCGATCGTCCTCGCGTCGGTGCTCGGCCTCGGATTGGCGGAGGCCGGGTACGGGATCTGGCAGTCGGTGACCGGCAACGGCGCGTCGATGGGCGGGCAGAACATCCGCGCCGTCGGCACGTTCGGCGCCCTGGACGTGATGGCGATGTCGATCGTCGCCGGGTTCGCGTTCCTCGTCCTGACCGCGTTCGCGCTGACCGCGCCGGGCCGGGGCCCGGCCGCCGTCCCGGCCGCGCTGGCCGGGCTCGCCGTGCTGGCCGGCGCGCTCACGCTCGCGCTGAGCCGCGGGACGTGGCTCGCGCTCGGCGCCGCCGCCGTCCTCACCCTGGCGGTCTTCAGCCGGTGGACGGCCGTGAAGGTGCTGACCTGCTGCGCCGCGCTGATGGTGGTGATGCTCGCGGTGCTCGGCGGCGGCGGGCAGGCCGTCGTCGAGCGGTCCAAGTCGCTGGCCTCCTCGATCAGCCATCCCGACCAGTCGGTCGACGACCGCTACAACCTGTGGGCCGCCGCCGTCCGGATCTGGGAGGACCACCCGGTCACCGGCGTCGGCGTGAAGAACTTCCCGGCCTACCGCGACACCTACGCCACGATCGAGCTGTCGTCCGGCAGCGAGACCGCCGACCCCGTGAACGGGTACGCGCGGCAGCCGCTGCTGTCGCCGCACAACGAGTACCTGCTGTTCCTGTCCGAGCAGGGCATCGTGGGCCTCGCCGGGTTCGGCGCGCTGATCGCGGTGCTCGTCGCCGGGCTGTGGACGCGCCGCCGCGTCCGCGACCCGCTGTGGCTGGCGGGCCTCGGCCTGCTGGCGTTCCTGCTCGTCAACTTCCTGTACGCGGACCTGGGCGGGCCGACCTGCGCGCTCACCGCCGTCGTCCTCGGCGCCGTCGCCGCCCGCGCGTTCGGGGCGGTGCGCGCATGACCGGCGGCGGGATGACCTCCGTCGGCCGCGCCGCCGCGCTGTCGGGCGTCCTCATCGCGGCGGGCACCGGTCTCGGCTTCGCCCGCGACCTCGTGATGGCGCACATGTTCGGCGCGAGCCGCAGCACCGACGCGTTCCTCGTCGCCTGGACGATCCCGGAGACCGTGTCGCCGCTGCTCATCGAGGACGCGATGGCGCTGCTGATGGTCCCCGCCGTCACCCGGCTCCTCGCCCGCGGCGACGGGCTGCGCCCGCTCGCCGGCTCGACGCTGCCGCGGATGGTGCTCGGCCTGTCGCTGATCACCGTCACGCTCATCGCCGCCGCGCCGGCCGTGGTGGACGTCCTCGCGCCCGGCCTGGACGAGAGCGCCGCCGCCGTCCAGTGCGTCCGGCTGACCGCGATCACCGTCGTGACGTTCGGCGTCGCCGGTTTCATGAGCGCGGCCCTGCGCGCCCACCACCGGTTCGGTCCGCCCGCCGCCATCTACCTCGCCTACAACGTGGGCATCCTCGCGCTGATCGCGGGCCTGTCCGGCTTCGCCGGGATCACCAGCGCGGCCGTCGGCGTCGCCGTCGGCAGCCTGCTGATGATCGCCGTCCAGGCCCCGGCCTTCGCCCGCTGCCTGCGCGACAGCCCGCCCGTGCGGGCGCCGGGCGGGGACGGTGTCGAATGGCGGCTCGGCGTCGCGGCGGTGGCGCCCGTCGTCGTCTACACCGTCACGCGGCAGTCGCAGGTGTTCGTCGAGCGGTTCCTCGGCTCCGAACTCGCCGCGGGCTCCATCTCGCACCTGAACTACGCGCAGAAGGTCGCGCAGGTCCCGATGGTGCTGTCGCTGCTCATCGTGACGGTGACGTTCCCGAGGCTCGCGCGGGCCTCCGCGGACGGCGACACCTGGCAGGTCGCGCGGCGCATCCGGCAGGACCTCGTGATCGCCAGCACGATGGTGCTGGGCGCGAGCGCGTTCCTCATCGCGTTCGCGCCGACCGTCATCAGGGTGCTGTTCGAGCACGGCGAGTTCACGGCGGACGACACGGCGAGCACCGCGTCCATCATGCGGATCTACGCGCTCGGGCTGTGGGGGCAGTCGGCGGTCGGCCTCGCCGCCCGCGCGTTCTTCGCGCAGCGCCGGCCGACCTGGCGCCCGGCGCGGGTGCTCTGCCTGGGCCTCGCGGTGACCGCCGCGATCGGCGGCGCCTTCGCCGCGTCCGCCGGGACGCTCGCGCTCGCCGCCGCCAACGCCGCCGGGATCACGCTCGCCGCCGTCCTGCTGCTGGGCGGGCTGCGCCGCGGCATCGCGCCGCTCGCGCCGCGCCGGATCGCCGCCGACGTGTCCCGGCTGGTGCTCGCCGCCGCCGGGGCCTGCGCGGCGGGCGGCCTCACCGCGCACGCCGCCGCCGGGCTGCCGCCGCTCGTCCAGCTCGCGGTGGGCGGGCCGGTGACCGCCGCCGCCTTCGCGGTCCTGATCGCCTTGGCGGGACCCGACCTCGTTGCTCCATGGATCGCTTTGCGGTCGCGCCGCAGCGTGCGCGGCCGGACCGAATCGGGGGAGACCAGTGAGCCAGCCGACCGAGCCGGCGGGAACGACGCAGCCGGCACGAACCACCGAACCGAGCCCGCGGGCGGAGGAGATCCGGCCGGCCCCGCTGGTGCTGATGTACCACTCGGTCGACCACTGCGATGAGGACCCGTACCAGGTGACGGTGTCGCCCGCGCGGTTCGAGCGCCAGCTCGCCTGGCTGCGGGCGCGCGGGCTGCGCGGCGTCGCGATGGCCGAGCTGCTGGACGCGCACGCCGCCGGGCGGGCCCGCGGCCTCGTCGGGCTGACGTTCGACGACGGCTACGCCGACTTCGCGACCCGGGCCGTCCCCGCGCTGCTGCGGTACGGGTTCGGCGCGACCGTCTACGTCGTGTCCGGACGGATCGGCCACTACAACGCGTGGGACGCCGACGGCCCCCGCAAGCCGCTCATGACGGCCGACCAGATCCGCACCGTCGCGGGCGCCGGCATGGAGGTCGCCTCGCACGGCCACCACCACGTGTCGCTCCCCGGGACCGACGACACCGAACTGCGCGAGGAGCTGGAGGAGAGCCGCGCCACCCTGGAGGACATCGTCCAGGCGCCGGTGACCGGCTTCGCCTACCCCTACGGGCACGCCACCGCCCGCGAGGTCGAGGCGGTGCGCGCCGCCGGATACGACCACGCGTGCGACATCCGCCCCGAGGAGCCGTCCCGGCACGCGCTGCCGCGCACCTACATCGGCGATCGGGACGGGCCGCTGCGGCTGCGGGCCAAGCTCGTCCGGCACGAACTGCGCCGCCGGAGCCACGTGTGACCCGCGTCCTGCACGTCATCACCGGGCTGGAGCACGGCGGCGCCGAACGCCAGCTCGCGCTGCTGCTGCGCCACCTGCCGGTCGCCTGCGAGGTCGCGACGCTCACCCGGACCGGCACGCTCGGCACCGAGATCCGCCGGACCGGCGTGCCCGTCCACGAGATCGGGATGCGCGGCAACCGCGACCTCGCCGCCCTGCCCCGGCTCGCGCGGCTCATCCGGCGCGGCCGGTACGACATCGTCCACACCCACCTGTACCGGGCGTGCGTCTACGGGCGCATCGCCGCGCGCCTCGCCGGGACGGCCCGCGTCATCGCCACCGAGCACTCGCTCGGCGACGGGCACATCGAGGGGCGCGCGACGACGCGCGGCGTCCGGGCGCTGTACCGGGCGACCGAGCGGCTCGGGCACGCGACGATCGCGGTGTCGCCCACGGTCGCCGCCCGGCTGCGCGGCTGGGGCGTGCGGCCCGGCCGGATCACCGTGATCCCGAACGGCATCGACGCCGCCGCGTTCGCGTTCGACGCCGCCCGCCGCGCCGCGACCCGCCGCCGCCTCGGCATCCGCCCGGACGAGCCCGTCGTCGGCGCGGTCGGGCGGCTCGTCCCGACCAAGCGGTTCGACCTGCTGATCGAGGCGGCCGCCCGGCTGGACGGCGCACGGCTGCTGCTCGTCGGGGCCGGGCCGATGCGCGGCGCGCTGGAGCGCCTCGCGCACGAGCGCCGCGTCCCGGTGATCTTCACCGGGGGCACCTCGGACGTCGCGGGCGCGCTCGCCGCGATGGACGTGCTCGCCGCGCCGTCCGTGCAGGAGACGTTCGGGCTCGGCGTGCTGGAGGCCCTCGCCGCCGGGCTGCCCGTCCGCTACACGGCCTGCCCCGCCCTCGACGACCTCCCGCGTGGCGAGGCCCCCGGCGCGCGCCGCCTCCCCACCGACGCCGCGGTCTGGAGCGCCGAACTCGCCCGCGTCCTCGCCGGGGACCGCGCCGGCGACCGGGACCGGGACCGGACGCGCGTGCCGCCCGTCGTCGCCCGCTACGACATCGCCCAGCAGGCCGCGGAGCTCGCCCGGCTGTACCTGCCCGAGCCGTCCGCCCGGGGGGTCGTTCCGATACGAGAAAGGGCTCAAGATGCCGCAACGTGAAGCGAAACCGAAGGCCGGGGCACTGGGCGCCGCGGCCCGGCGCCTGCGCGGGCCGGCCACCGCGCTGCTGCGGCGGTTCGGCCTGGCCATGGCGTTCGTGCTGGCCGGACTCCTCGGCGGGCTCGGCTACGGGCTGCTCGCCCCGACCACCTACACCGCGACCGCGTTCGTCCTGGTCGTGGACGCCGGGGACGGCCAGTCCGGCCCGGCGGCGGTCAGCTTCGCGCAGGCGTACGGGCGGCTCGCGCCGCTCCCGGAGACCCTGGAGCACTCCTCGATCCCGCTGCCGCGGCACGCCGCGGGCGGCACCCGCGAGCACATCCAGGCGTCCACCTCGCCGGACACGCCGCTGATCCGGCTGGCCGGCAGTGCCCGGACGCCCCGCGACGCCGCCGCGTTCGCCAACGCCGCCGCCGACGCGCTCGTCCGGTACGGGACGCAGCACCGCGCCGACACCGGCGTCCGCGTCGCGCTGATGACGCTCGCCGAGCCGCCGGCCGTCCCGTCGTCGCCGAACCTGGCACTGGACGTCGCCGCCGGGACCGCCGCGGGCGTCCTGCTCGCCGGGCTCAGCGCCGCCGTGCTGAGCGGGCGGCGCGGTGCCCGGCGCGACGCGGCCCGGCACGCGGCCGTGCCCGCCCCGGCGCCCGCCGCACCGCCGGCCGCTCCGAAGGCCGAACCGGCGGACGCCGAGCGGGTGGAGGTGACGTCATGACCGCGATCGCACCCGCCCGGCCCGCGACCCCCGCCGCCGAATGGTCGGTCGAAGTCCACCGGGACGAGCAGGCGCTCGTCGCCCTCGCGGACGAACTGCGCGACCTGTACGACCGCAGCCCGGCCGCGACGCCCTTCCAGACCTACGAGTGGATCAGGGCGTGGTGGGGCTGGTACGGGACGCGCGGGCGGCTGCGGCTCGCGCTCGTCCGGTGCCGGGGGCGGCTCGTCGCGGCGGCGCCGCTGATGGCGGGCGTCCGGTACGGGTTCCCGGTGCTGGTGCCGCTGGCCGGTGAGCAGAGCGACTTCACCGACTTCCTGCTCGACCCCGTGTACGCCGACGGCGCCGTCCCGCACCTCGCGCGGGCCCTGCTGGACGAGCGCGGATGGTGCGCGCTCGACCTCCGCGAGGTCCGCCCCGGATCGGTGGCGCACCTGGTCGCCGCGCAGTGGCCGCGCCGGACGTGGCGGACGCCGTCGTCGGTGTGCCTCGAACTCCCGGCCGCCGGCATCGACGACGTCCTCGGCCGGCTGCCGCGCCGCACCGCCGGGAAGATGCGCGCCAAGCTCCGCAAGGTCGACGTGCGCGGCATCACGGCCGAGACCGCCCCGCCGGAGCGGGCGGCCGAGGCCGTCCGCGCGCTGCTCGACCTGCACGCCCTCCAGTGGGCGGGCCGCCCGATCAACCCCGAGCACACGCGCGAGCGGTTCCGCCGGCACCTGGCCGAGGCCGCGCCCGGGATGGTCCGCGACGGGCGCGCCGCCGTCGTGCGGTACACCTGGGACGACCGGCTCGTCGCCAGCGACCTCGTGCTCATCGGCCACCGGTACGTCGGCGCCTACCTGTACGGGGCGATCCCGGACCTGCGCGCCTGCGTGGACGTGTCGCTGATGATGCTGCGGCAGAACCTCGCCATCGCGCGGGACCGGCACCGGCAGGGCGTCAGCCTGCTGCGCGGCGACGAGCCGTACAAGCTGAAATGGCGGCCGACGCCCGTCCGCAACGAGCGGATCGTCCTCGGGCGGTCCGCGGCGGCCGCCGCGTTCGCCGGCCTCGCGCAGGCCCGCGGCTACGTGTCGGCGCGGCGGCACCGCGGGCAGGACGGCCATGGCTGAGCCGCTGCGGGTGCTGCACGTCAGCCAGCCGAACGCCGGCGGGGTCGCCGTCTATGTCGGGCAGGCGGCCATGGACCAGCGCCGCCGCGGCTGGAACGTCGCGGTGGCGTGCCCGCCGGGCGGCGACCTGCCCGAGCGGTGCATGGCGGCCGGCGTGCCGTGGCTCAACTGGGACGCCGCGCGGACCCCCGGCCCCGGCGTGCTGGCAGAGTCGCTCCGGCTCCGCCGGGTGGTCGCGACGTTCGCGCCCGACGTCGTCCATCTGCACTCCTCGAAGGCGGGCCTGGCCGGGCGGCTGCTGCGCCGCCCGCGCGGCGCGCCCACGCTGTTCCAGCCGCACGGCTGGTCGTGGCTCGCCGCCACCGGGCGGCAGGCCGCCGGGAGCCGCCGCTGGGAGCGGCTCGCCGCGCGCTGGAGCGACGCCCTGGTCTGCGTCGGCGCGGGGGAGCAGGCCCAGGGCGTGGACGCGGGCGTGCGCGGCGCCTACCGGCTCGTCCGCAACGGCGTCGACCTGCGCCGGTTCACCCCGGCGGACGGCGCGGACCGGCTCGCCGCGCGCGTCCGGCTCGGGCTGGCCGCCGGGGTGCCGCTCGCCGTCTGCGTCGGCCGGGTGACCCGGCAGAAGGCGCAGGACGTCCTGGTCGAGGCGTGGCCGTCGGTGACCGGGCGCTGCCCGTCCGCCCTGCTCGCGGTCATCGGGAACGGCGAGGACCTGGCGCGGCTGCGGCGCGAACGGGTGCCCGGTGTCCGGTTCGTCCCGGCGGTGGCGGACACCCGAGACTGGCTGGCCGCGTCGAACGTCGTCGCTCTGCCGTCCCGCTGGGAGGGGCTGCCGCTGACGGCGCTGGAGGCGCTCGCCATGGGCCGCCCCATCGTCGGGACGGACATCCCCGGCATCACGGAGATCGTCCGGCCGGGCACCGGCGCGCTCGTGCCGGTGGAGGACCCCGGCGCGCTCGCCGCGGAGATCGCCGCGCGGCTCGTGTGCCCCGGCCTCGCCGAGCGGGAGGGGCGCGCGGCCGCCGCCGCCTCCGCCGGCTACGACCTGTCCGGGACCCTGGACCTGCTCGCCGCCGTCACCCGGGAGGTGGCCGGGGGCTCTCCCGACGAGGGCCGGGTCGACGCGCGGGCGGTGGCGGGCGGGCTGGTCCACGCGGGCCGCACCGGGGACGGGTCCGCGGGCGGCCTCGTCGTCGGCGCCGCGGGCGCCGTAGGTGCTGTGGGTGCCGTGGGCGGCGCTGCGGGAGCGCCCGGCGGCGGGGTGAACGGCGCGTTCGGCGACGCCGGCGGCGGGGCCGTCACGCCGCCGAACAACTCGCGGTAGGCGGCGGACGAGCGCGGGTTGCCGCCGCACGACCAGACCCCGTGCGGGCAGTAGTCGGTGATCGACTGGTACACGACATCGTGCGACATGATCCAGTCATGCATCCCCCGAATATATTCGGGGTTGTCGGAATTGCGGAACAGGCCCCATTCGGGGAACGAGATGCGCTTGCCGTGCGCGGCGGCGAAATCGGCCTGCGCCCGCAGCCCGTACGGCTCGTTCACGTAATCGTCAAACGACTTGCCCGGCGGTTGGTCATAGCTGTCGGAGCCGATGATGTCGACGACGTCGTCACCGGGATAGCATTCGGTCCACGGAACCGCGTCCCGGCCCCGCGTCGGCGCGAAATCGAAGCGGAAACGCGCGCCCCGGACCGAGCGCATGGTCGCGACGATCCGCCGCCAGTACGCCTTCCACGCGCCGGGATCCGGCGCGCACCGGCCGCCGTAGGTGTCCCCGTTCATCTCCCAGCCGAGCACGATGACCGCGTCGCCCGCGCCCAGTCCCACCAGCCGCCTGGACAGGATCCGGTAGTGCGCGTCGAACGCGCCGGACGCGCCGCCGCGCAGCAGCGAGCCCAGCACCGGAACCGGGATCCACGACTCGTTCGGCGCCATCATCGGCACGTTCACCACCAGCAGCCGCCGCGGATCGGCCGCCTTCCAGCTGGCCCACGGCGCGAGCAGCCCGCGCGGCCCCTCGATCTCGCGCCAGTCGTCGCCCGGCAGGTAGGTGCGGCCGACCGTCACCGTCGAGCCGAGCCACCGCTGGAACCGGGCGACCCGGGCCACCCCCTCCGCGCCGGAACCCAGAAATGCCCCCACGGGCACATGCGACGGTGATTTCTGAACCGCCTGCGGTTGCAGCCAGGTCACCATCGTGGACGCCGCGAGCAGCACCAGGATGGCGAACGCGGCCAGAAGCGGAGGGAGCGGACAGAACGGAAGCGGCCTTTTCCGGCGACGTCCGAATGGCCGCCCCGCTGAATGGATATCCGCAGCTCCCATGCGTATCGTATGCCCTTGGACGTCCGCCGCGAAAAAGCAGTCAGGACGGAACAGGCCGAGAATTTACGTTAGGGAGGTTGTCGTGCGCCGCAATCCCTGGGAATACGCCTGAACCTATGTTCTTCGACACCCGCACCCCGCCGCGGACCCGCCTCGACACCGGCCTTCCCGTCCTGCTGCTGCGCACCGACCGCAACGTCTTCCACCATGGGACGCTCGCGGCGATCCGCAGCTTCGGCCGGGCCGGCGTGCCCGTCCACGCGATCATGGAGGGGCGCGCCAACCCCGCGTCCCGCTCCCGCTACCTGTACCGGGGGCATCCGTGGGCGCCGCCCGCGCAGTACCCGGCGGAACTGCTGAGCCACCTGCGCGCGATCGGCGAGCGCATCGGGCGGGAGACGCTGCTCGTCCCGATGGACGACGCCGGCGCGATCTTCGTCGCCGAGCACGCGGACGCGCTGCGCCCCCGCTTCGCCTTCCCGGACCAGGACCCGGACGTCCCCCGCCGCGTCGCCGACAAGTCCCGGCTGCGGGACGCCTGCGCAGAGCACGGCATCACCTGCCCGCCCAGCCGGATCCCCGCGTCCGCCGCGGACGTCGACGAGGCCGCCGACGCGTTCGGGCTGCCGATGATCGCCAAGTGGGCGCGGCCGTGGCGGCTCGGCACCGGGCTGCGCAGCACCACGCTGGTCCGCACGCGCGGCGAGCTGCACCAGCTGTACGCCGCCGCCCGGCACCGCGACCCCGACGGCGACGCGGGCCCGCTGATCCTGCAGCGCCGCGTCCCGGCGGGCGGCGGCGACTGGTTCTTCCAGGGCTACTTCGACGCGAACTTCGACTGCCTGTTCGGCGGCACCGGCCGCAAGCACCTCGCGCACCCGCCGCAGGCCGGGCACACGGTCGTCGGGCAGTGGGTCGCCAACGACGAGCTGTACCGGATCGCGGTCGGGATCGTCGCGCGGCTCGGCTGCCGCGGCCTCGTCGACCTCGACTTCCGGCTCGACCAGGACGGCGGCTACCACCTGCTCGACTTCAACCCGCGGATCGGCGCGCAGTTCCGGCTGTTCACCGACCGCAACGGGCTCGACCTCGCCCGCGTCCTGCACCTGCACCAGTCCGGCCGCCGCGTCCCGGACGCGAGCCCCGCCCCCGGCCGCCGGCTGCTGGTGGAGAACCACTACGTCCAGCAGACGGCCGGACGGCGGCCGCTGCGCGCGGGGGCCCTCCGCCCGCTGCGCGAGGCCGACGAGTTCGCCTGGTACGCCGCGGACGACCTGCCGCCCTTCCTCGCGATGGGCCGGCGGAGCGTGCTCCGCGCGGTCGAGCGGCTCCGCACCAGGTAACACCACCAACACACGGGGGAATGAGACATGAGCGACTCGGCCAGCGACGTCGTGATCGCCGGCGCCGGGCCCTACGGCCTGTCGACGGCCGCCCACCTGCAGAACCTCGGGCTCGACATCCGGATCATCGGCGAGCCGATGCGGTTCTGGGAGGCGAACATGCCCGAGGGCATGTTCCTGAAATCCGAGCCGTTCGCGTCCAACCTGGGGTCGCCGCAGCTCGGGATGCGGTTCACCGACCTGCACCCCGGCTGGCGGATCGGGCAGCCGATCCCGCTGGAGACGTTCGTGGAGTACGGCCGCTGGTTCGCCGCCGAGGCCGTCCCGCAGCGGCCGGGCGACCGGGACGCGCAGGTCGTCAACGTGGAGCGGGGCAGGCCGGGCGGCTACGCGGTCACGCTGTCGACCGGCGAGACGATCGCCGCGCGGGCCGTGGTGGTCGCGGTCGGCGTCGGCCCGTTCGCGCACATCCCGGAGGAGCTGGCGGGCATGCCGTCCTGGCTCGTCTCGCACGCCAGCGCCCACCGCGACCTCACCCTGTTCGCGGGCAAGGAGGTCGCCGTGCTCGGCGCCGGGCAGTCCGCGCTGGAGACGGCGGTGCTGCTCGCCGACGCGGGGGCGCATCCGCACGTCATCGCGCGGCGGCCGGAGCTCGACTGGAACACGGTGCCGCAGGAGCGCCGCGCCCTGCGCGACCGGCTGCTCGGCGGGCCCCGCTCCGGCCTCGGCACCGGCTACCGCACCTGGCTGTGGGCGGAGCGGCCCGGCCTCGTCCGGTACCTGCCGGAGGCGACCCGCCGCCGGATCGTCCGCGAGACGCTGCCGCCGGCCGGCTCCTGGTGGCTGCGCGACCGGCTGGACGACCGCGTCCGCGTCACGACCGGCCACCGGCCCGCGAAGGCGGTCGAGCAGGAGGACGGCCTCGCGCTCACCACCGTCGACCGCTCCGGCAACCGCCTCGTCACCGAGGTCGAGCACGTCATCGCCGCGACCGGCTACGTCCCGGACGTGGCGCGGCTCGGCCTGCTCGCCCCGGACCTGCGCGGCCGCATCGCCACCCGGCTCGGCGCCCCGGCCCTCAGCCGCGACTTCGAGGCGTCCACACCGGGCCTCTACTTCGCGGGCCTGGCCGCCGCCGCGACGTTCGGCCCCGTCATGCGCTTCGTGCACGGCGCCGACTTCGCCGCGACCCGCATCGCCCGGCACATCGTCCGCCGGACGCCGCGGATGCGCCCGCCCGCGCCCCGCCCGGCGCACGCGCTGGAGCCGGACCCGTCCCGCCAGTGAGAACCGCCGCGCCCGCCCTGGGGAGGACGATGTTCCTCCCGAGGGCGGGCGTTCGCGTATGCGGGTTGAGGATCTTCCTCTGCGGTGGGAGAGAACGGGTTCCGCCGCCCGCGCCTGGGCTAGGACCTGGCGGCGCGGGCGCGGCGGCGGGCGCGTTCGGTCCGGGCGGCCGTGCCGGACCACTGCACGCGCCAGTACAGCGTCCACACCGACGGCAGGCCGCGCCCCGTCTTCGGGCGCTGATCAGCGGGGACGTTGGCGAGCGCGATGCGGACGAGGTCGGCGCGGGTGAGGAAGCGGTGGACTTCGCGGCGGGGCGCGCGGGGCCGGCGCAGCGGGCGGAACCGGGCGATCGCGGACGAGGCGTTGGGCATGGGAGCTCCTCCGGGGGGCGGTCGGTGACCACTCGCTCACCGACTGTAGCGCATTCGATACCGTCCGCCATGCTTCTCCCTCAGTCCCGGGTGCCGGCGCCACAGAACGGATGAGTACGGCAAAGCGGGCGTCGGCGGAAGGGAAAGCCGGGCGCGGTCAAAGGCGAATTCATGCCCCGGTAAATGATCCGGGGACACGCCCGTGAAGTGAACAATGGCTTCTTGCGCCCGGCATCCCAGGTGTTACGTTCGACCGGACCTCGAATAGGCGACAAGGAGAACCGGCCGTGGAATCCGCATCGATCCAGCGCGGGGCTATTCACCCGCAGGGTCGGCCGCGGCATGCCCTCGTGCCCGTTCTGCTCCGCCTCGCCGCCATCGCCGGTTTCGCGTTCGCCGGGTGGATCGCGCTCTCCGCGCTGCACGACCCCGCGAACGCCGCCGACCGGCCGCCGCAGGCACCGCATGCCGCGCAGGCGGACGACGAGGGATCGGCCACGCTCCGGCACTTCACGTCGAGGCCGGGCCGGCGCATGGTGACCGAGGACATGCGCGACATGGGGAGCGACCCCGTGGGCTACGTCCGGTCGCGGCAGCGCGACCTGTTCGAGGACAAGGACCGGGCCGTCCGCCAGGTGCGGGAGGCGGCCGACGCCGCCGGCGTGCCGCGGGTCCGGCTCCCGGACGTCCGGCCCGAACGGCCCGTCCTCGGCGGGCTCGTCGAGAAGGTGACCGGCACCCGGCCCGACCAGCGGCCGGCCGCCGGCGAGCAGCCGAAGCGGCAGGACGCCGGCGGCGCCTCCCACGAGGCGTCCAAGGCCCCGGTCTCGGCGGCCCCGCACGCGGGACCCGCCGCCAAGACGGCCATGGCGCCGAAGGCGGGCGACTGCTCCCGCTGCCATGGTGACCGGCGCGCACCCGCGCACGCGCCCGCGCAGCCCAGCCAGGACGCCCCGCAGGGCGGCGGATCGACGGGCGGGCACCCGCTCACGCCCGTCGCCGACCTGCCGAACCGGCGGCATCCGGCGGCACCGGCCGCCGTGGACGCCGGCACGTTCCGGCGCACGGCGCTGACCGACATGGCCGCGCCGGGCAGCCCGTCCGTCGTCCCCGACTAGGGGCGATCCCCACCCGGCCGTGCACGGCCGGTTTCCCGGCGGCCGCGTGCGCGAAGCACGCCGCCCGCCTCCACTGAGCCCTTCTCCACGCGCAACGGCCGGGCCCCGGCCGCTGCCAGTGCTGCGCCCACCCGGACGGTGCCGCGCAGCGATCACCACCGATGCAAGGACAGGAGCAAAACATCATGCGAAAGTGGGCAAAGAGCACCTCCCGCGCCGCCCTGGTGGCCGCGGGTGCCCTCACCATCGGAGCCGCCTTCGGCTCCGGAGTCGCGGCCAACGCCGCCACGTTCTACGGCGGCGGCCACGACGGCGGCGTCGAGATGGAGTCGTCCGGCAACTTCGGGCTGCTGAACGGCAACCAGGTCTACGCGCCGATCAGCATCCCGATCGAGGTCTGCGGCAACGCGGTCGCGGTCGCCGGGCTCGCGCAGGCGCAGTGCAAGGGCGGCGCCTCGGTGTCGTCGCACCGCTCGCAGGGCGGCTACGCCGCCGACCCGGGCTACCGGACGGGCGGCCTCTGGGGCGGCGGCGGCCGGGACCACGGCAAGTCCGTGAAGATGAAGTCGTCCGGCAACTTCGGGATCGCCAACGGCAACCAGGTCTACGCGCCGATCAGCATCCCGGTCGACGTGTGCGGCAACGCCGTCGCCGTGCTCGGGCTCGCCCGGGCGCAGTGCGAGGGCGGCGCGTCGGTGAAGCGGACCGGCGACCGCGACGTCGACATGAAGTCGTCGGGCAACTTCGGGCTGCTGAACGGCAACCAGCTGTACATCCCGATCAAGGCCCCGATCAACGTGTGCGGCAACGCCGTCGCGGCGCTCGGCCTCGCCGAGGCGCAGTGCAAGGGCGGTGCGAGCGTCGGCGGCTCGGACGACGAGCTGCCGCCCACCCTGCGCACGCCGCCGGTGAAGCACAAGAAGCCCTACAAGCCGTCCAAGCACCGCCCGGCCGCCAAGCACAAGAAGCTGCCCTCGACCCTGCGGTCCGACGGCCACCGCAGGGCGGACACCGGCGCGAACTACCGCAGCGCCGAGGGCCTGCCCGGCGTCCAGCAGCTGCTGGACATGGCCGGGAAGCTCGTCAACCTGCCCGGAATGAACGTCCAGCCCGGCCAGGTCGGGCCGCAGGGCGGCGCGGGGGCGCCCGTCCGGGTCGGCTCGCCGGTCCTGAACTGAGCACGCGCCGGCCCGGATGACGATCCCTCGGCCGGCGGACACGGACAGGGGGCGGCAGACGTGCCGCCCCCTTCCCATCGCAAGCGGCACTCCAGATCGATGGAGGCTCACCATGCTCAACCGAAGAGCACTGCCCGTCCGGAGGGTCCTGGGGGTGGCGATCGCGGCCGTCTGCTGCGCGCCCGTCCTCAGCGTCCCGCAGGCGCAGGCCGTCCAGGCACGGGCCGTCCAGGCACGGGCGGCGGCGGTCGGCGCGCGTCCGGAGAAGGGCGCGCGGCTCGGGCAGATCCGGATCAAGCGGATGCACCTGAAGGCGGCCGTCCGGCAGGGCGTCGGCCAGGAGGTCCTGCGGCGCGGCGCCGGCCACTACCCGGGGACCGGTGTTCCCGGGCGGGACGGCAACACCGTGCTGCTCGGCCACCGGACGACCTGGCTGCACCCGTTCAACAAGCTCGACCGGATGCGGCGCGGCGACCGGATCGTCCTGCGCTGGGGCCGCACGACCTATGTGTACCGGGTGCGGACCAAGCGCGTCATCGATCCGCGTGACCGGCGGGTCCTGGAGCCGGTGCCGTTCAAGCGGCGCAGTGCGCCCCACGGCCAGTACGTCACGCTCATCACTTGCACCCCGAAGGGCTCGGACCGGCACCGCCTCGTCGTCGTCGGCAAGCTCCAGTCGAGGCGCTGATCCCAGCCTTGATCGAAGGCCGGACGCTGGACGGCGCGGTGCGGCTCCGCGCCGTTCAGCGTCCGCCGTAGAGCGCGATCAGGCCGTCGTAGTCGCCCTTGCCGAGGGTGGCGGCGGTGCTGTCGCAGGACGCGATCGACGGCGCCATCGTGAGGTTCTCGTGCTCGGTGCCCTCGACGTGGGCCAGCCCGAGGACGTGGCCGGACTCGTGCGTCGCGACGGCTTCGGCGGAATAGCTCCCGGCGGGGCACGAGCCGTCCGTCCACCATTTCTTGCCCTGCGCCTGCAGCGCCATGTCGCTCTCGACGGTCGTCGTGCCCTTGAACCAGGTGCAGGTCGCGGCGAGGACGTCGTTCTCCGCCTGCGGCATCGCCCGCCAGCCGAACGTACTGGCCCCGTCCCGCGTCCCGCAGGCGGCCGCGCCGGTGACGTTCGGGGGCTGCGCCGCCTGCCCGGCGTAGTGCTCGGCCACGTCCGGCGGCGGGGTGAAGCGGCCGCCGGCGGCGCAGTCGGTGCGGGCGCCGGCCATGGTGGCGATGCCCCTGGCGAGGGGGGCCCGCGGCAGCCCGGCCGTTCCCGCGGAGTAGTGCCACTGGACGGTGGTGCCCTTCGGCCACCTGCTCGGTTCGGCGCGGTGCGTACCGTCCGCGCAGGCGGCGGCAGGCGCCCGGAAGCTACGCGGCCGGCCCTGCGGCACCCGCCCGCCGCGCGCGTCGATGGTGATCTCGCCGCCCCGCTCGTCCACCCGGATGCGCAGCTCGGCGCCGCCGTCGGTGCGCAGCTCGTGCGCGACCAGCGAGGTCCCGTCGGACGGGACGACCGCCGCGAGCCCGTTCGCGCCGCGTACCGTCCGGCCGCGCAGATCGCAGTCGGCGATCCGCACCCGCTGCGGCATCGCGCGGGCGGACAGCGTCCCGCCGGGCTTGCACCATGTGGGCCCGGCCGAGGAGGGACGGGTGAACGCGGTGCCGGTGAACGCGGTGCCCGCGAGCGCCGCGGCGGCCGTCACGGCCCCCACTCGCCGGACCGCCCGTGGATAGTCGCGCATAGCATTTTCTCCGATGTGCGGGAACGTCCCCTGGCAGTCTTTCGTGGTGGCGGAAAAGGGAAACGGCCGCTTTCTAAAATGATCACCATCTCGGCGGAAGTGCCCGGTGCCGGTGATCGCCTCGATGTGCCTTTGTCGGGAAATCGGCGACGCGCCACACTGAGAGGGATGTAAGAATCGGGTAAATCCTCCCTCATAATACGGCAAACGCGTTTATTGGCCCCCCATACGGAAAAGCAGCAAGTAATCCGGCAACTCGGGATCAAACAGAACACCGTTGCCGAGAGGCGGGTGCTGGACCCACCTCCCCCGGCCCCCCGTCTCGCCGCCGGCAGCGTTCACGGAAGCAGAGGTGTTCAACGTGCAGACGCAGACACAGGTGCGGGAACTCATGGGCATGAGCGTGTCCGACACCAACGGAACCAAGGTCGGCACGATCAAGCAGGTCTACCTCAACGACGACTCCGGTTCGCCGGAGTGGGTGACCGTGCACACGGGATGGTTCGGGATGCGGGAGAGTTTCGTCCCGCTCTCGGGCTCGCGGAAGAACAAGGACATGCTGCAGGTCCCCTACGACAAGGAGACCATCAAGGGCGCCCCGAACGTCGACGCCGACGAGCACCTGTCGCACGCCCAGATCGTGGACCTGTACCGGCACTACGGCGTGCGGCCCCCGGGCGGGCGCCGCCAGGGCGGCGACGCGGAGACGGCGGGGGACGCGGACCGGACGGCCGGCGAGCGCGGGCGGGCCGGCGAGGGCGGGACCGCCGGGACCAGCGGGAGCACCCAGACGGGCACGGCCGAGGCCGCGGGCGCGGCCGGCACGGCGGGCGCGGCCGGGATGGCCGTCCACCCCGACCGGCCGGGGCGCGAGCAGCGGGCCATGCCGCCGCAGTCGGCGCGCGAGGGCGCCGAGGCCCCGATGGCCGAGATCACCCGGTCCGAGGAGCAGATGCGCATCGGCACCGAGCGGCACGAGGCCGGCCGCGTCCGGGTGCACAAGTTCGTCGAGACGGAGACGGTCGAGCGCACGATCCCGGTCTCGCACGAGGAGGTCCGGATCGACCGCGAGCCGATCGTGGGCGGGGAGCCGGACCCGCAGGTCAGCCTCGCCGAGGACGACCACGAGATCATTCTCTACGAGGAGCGGCCGGTCATCGCCAAGGAGACCATCCCGGTCGAGCGCATCCACGTGCGCACCGAGGAGGTGCAGGACGAGCAGACGGTGCGCGGCGAACTCCGCAAGGAGCGCATCGAGGTGACGCGCGACGACGACGTGCGCGGCGAGCGCGGGACCGAGCGCGGGAAGCGCGGCCGCCCGTCCACGTGAGCGACGCGGCCCTGAGCAGCCGCGGTGCCGAGTAGGCACGTGCCGATCAGACGCGGTCCCGAGTGAAGCGCCACACCGGATGGCGAGCGCCCGGGCCGGCCGTTCACCCGCCGGCCGCCCGGGCGCTCGCGCTGCCGGAGCTCGCGCTGCCGGAGCTCGCGTGGCCGGAGCTCGCGTGGCCGGAGGTGGTCAGCGCGACCGGTGGTGCGGGAGCGCCGGTCCGGCCGGGCAGCGCCGCCCGGGGCGGGGCGCCCGCGGTCCCCGCCCGTCCGACCGGCTTTGTTCGGTGCATGATTCAACGTGTGAATTTAGTCTCCGTCAACCCCTCTTTCCCAGTTTCCACCAGGGTCCGGCGTGCGCCGGGCGGGTTCGTTGACAGCCGCCCGCGGGCCGGGGGAGGTTCCTGAGTGACGACGTCGCCGAGCGCGGAGGTCGTGGCCGTCCGGGCGTGCCACGACCTCCGCGCCCGGCCGTGCGCGGTCCGCCGGGCCGTGCGGCGTCCTCGCAGCGACTCAGGAGGGACGACTTGCGACACCCCCACAGACGTGTCATCGCCACCCGGATCGGGCGATCACTGGTCGCGCTCGCGACCATCGCCGCCCTCCCGTCCGCCGTCGCGGCGCAGCCCGCGGTGGCCGGCGGCCCACCGGCCTATCTGAACGCGCGGCTCCCCGTCGCCGCGCGGGTGGGCGACCTGCTCGGCCGGATGACGCTGGAGGAGAAGGTCGGCCAGATGGCGCAGGCCGAGCGCGGCGCCGTCGACGGCGACCGCGACCAGATCACGACGCTGGCCCTCGGCTCGGTGCTGTCCGGCGGTGGGTCGGTGCCCGCCGACAACACCCCGGCGGGCTGGGCCGACATGGTGGACGCCTACCAGTCGAAGGCGCTCGCCACCCGGCTCAAGATCCCGCTGCTGTACGGGATCGACTCGGTGCACGGCCACAACAACCTCGTCGGCGCGACGATCTTCCCGCACAACATCGCGATGGGCGCGACCCGCGACCCCGCGCTGGTCAAGCGGGAAGAGCAGATCACGGCGATCGAGACCAAGGCGACCGGGCCCCAGTGGGTGTTCGCGCCGTGCGTCTGCGTCAGCCGCGACCTGCGCTGGGGCCGCACGTACGAGTCCTTCGGCGAGGACCCGCGGCTCGTGAGCGAGATGGCCGTCGGCATCGAGGGCTTCCAGGGCGAGCACAAGCGGGACATGGCGACGAACCGGCACGTCCTCGCGACGGCGAAGCACTTCGCCGGTGACGGCGACACGGTGTACGGCTCGTCCACCAGCGGGACGTACACGATCGACCAGGGCGTCACGGTCACCGACCGCAGGACGTTCGCGAAGATCGACCTGGCGCCCTACGTCACCGCCGTCCGCAAGTACGGCGTCGGCAGCATCATGCCGTCGTTCTCCAGCGTCGACTGGACGGAGGACGGCGTCGGCAACCCGGTCAAGATGAGCGCGCACAAGGAGCTGCTGACCGACGTCCTCAAGAAGAAGATCGGCTTCGACGGGTTCCTCATCAGCGACTGGGCGGCCATCCAGCAGATCCCCGGCGACTACGCCACGCAGGTGCGGACGTCCGTCAACGCCGGCATGGACATGTTCATGGAGCCCTACAGCGCTCCGCAGTTCGTCCAGACGCTGATCGCCGAGGTGAAGGCGGGACGCGTGAAGACGTCCCGCATCGACGACGCCGTGCGCCGCATCCTGACGGCCAAGTTCGAGCTCGGCCTGTTCGAGCACCCCTACACCGACCGCGGCCTCGCCTCGACGATCGGGTCGCCGGAGCACCGCGCGGTCGCGCGCCGGGCCGTCGCGGAGTCGCAGGTCCTGCTGAAGAACTCCCAGCGGGCTCTGCCGTTGCGCGAGAACGCCCGGATCTACGTCGCGGGCGCCAACGCCGACGACATCGGAAACCAGGCGGGCGGCTGGACGGTCACCTGGCAGGGCTCGTCCGGCGCCATCATCCCCGGCACGACGATCCTGGACGGCATCGAGCAGAACTCGTCCCACGTCACCTACAGCGCGGACGCGTCGGCGCCCACGTCGGGCAGTGACGTCGGCGTCGTCGTGGTCGGCGAGACCCCGTACGCCGAGGGCGTCGGCGACGTCGGCAACGGGCACACGCTGAACCTGTCCGACGCCGACAAGGCCAACATCGACAAGGTGTGCGGCGCGATCCGCACGTGCGTCGTCCTCGATGTCGCGGGACGGCCGCAGATCGTCACCGACCAGCTGTCCAAGATGGACGCGTTCGTCATGTCCTGGCTGCCGGGCAGCGAGGGCGCGGGAGTCGCCGACGTCCTGTTCGGCAAGCGTCCCTTCACCGGCCGCCTGCCGGTGACGTGGCCGCGCAGCGAGGCGCAGGAGCCGATCAACATCGGCGACCGCGACTACAAGCCGCTCTTCCCCTACGGCTACGGCCTCCGCACCCGCGGGCACGGACACCACCACTGATCCCCGTTGACCTGCGGCGTGTTGTTGTTATGAGCACGTCGAAAACAACAACACGC
>NZ_JBEYTW010000105.1:0-30881 GCF_040643275.1 Spirillospora sp. NPDC047418 | reverse complement strand
TGCCTCCGGCGCGGCCCCCCCCCCAATAACACCCCCCCTGGGGGGGGGGGGCGCCCCCCCCCCCCCGGGCCCCCCCCCCCGCCCCGGTGTCCGGTCGCAGGCCGCTCCGGGCGGCCGTCCTCACTTCGCCGGCTTGCTCCCCAGCGCGGCCCCGGCGCCGGCCTGCGGCGCGGCCGGCGCCGCGCCCGGCACCTTGGCGCCGCCGCGGACCAGCCGGCCGACCTCGGCGCGCAGCCGGACGAACTCCGGCAGGCCCCGCGTCTCGATCTGGTCGCGGGTGGACGGCAGGGTGACCGGCAGGTCGGCGTGCACCCGGGCGGGGGAGCGGTTCAGCACCACGACCCGGTCGCCGACGTAGACGCTCTCGTCGATGTCGTGCGTGACGAGCAGGATCGTCATCTTCTCCTTGCGGTGCACCTGCAGGACGAGGTCCTCCAGGTCCTCCCGGGTCTGCGCGTCCACGGACCCGAACGGCTCGTCCATCAGCATCAGCGACGGGCGGTAGGCCAGGGCCCGCGCGATCGAGACGCGCTGCTGCATGCCGCCCGACAGCTGCCACGGGTACTTGCGCCCCGCGTCCGGGAGGCCCACCGACTCCAGGACCTCCTCGGCGGCGGCGCGCCGCTCCGCGCGGGACTTCCCGCGCCGGCGCAGCGGCAGCGCCACGTTGTCGCGGACGGTCAGCCAGGGGAACAGCGAGCGGCTGTAGTCCTGGAAGACCACGGCGAGGTCGTCGGGCACCCCGTCGATCGGCCTGCCGTTCAGCGTGAGCGTCCCGCCGGTGGGCCGGATCAGCCCGGCGATGCAGCGCAGCAGCGTGGACTTGCCGCAGCCGGACGGGCCGACGATGCTGACCATCTCGCCGTCCGGGACGGTGAGGTCGAGTCCGTCGAGGGCCAGGTGCCCGTCGGCGTAGGAGTGGTTGAGGCCGGTTATCTGAAGCATCGCGGCCGCCTCTTCTCGTGTGTTCGTCTTGAGGTTCGTCTGCGTGGCGGTCATCGTCAACTCGCGAGCCTCTGCGCACCCGCGTGCCACGCCAGCAGGCGCCGTTCCAGCAGCATGAACACGGCGTTGAACAGGAAGCCGAGGATGCCCAGCATCACGATCCCGGCCCACATCCGCGGCAGCTCGAAGGTGCGCTGCGCGCCGATGAGCTCGGAGCCGATGCCGGCGGTGCTGCCGAACAGCTCGGAGATCACCATCAGGATCAGCGCGAACGACAGCGCCACCCGCAGGCCGGCGAAGATCTTCGGCGCCGCCGCGGGCAGCACGATGGTCAGCAGCCTGCGCATCGGGCCCATGCCGAACACGCGGGCCGTCTCCAGCTGCAGCGGGTCGACGGTGCGGACGCCGTCGGCGGTGTTGAGCAGCACCGGCCACACCACGCCGAACGCGATCGTGACGATCTGCATGGTCGCGCCGAGCTGGAACACCATGATGAAGAACGGGACCAGGGTCGGCGGCGGCACGGCGCGCAGGAACTGCAGCACCGGGTCGAACAGGTCGTTCATCGTCCGCGACCGGCCGATGGCCGCGCCGACCACGACGCCGACCGCGCCCGCGGCGGCCCAGCCGACGAACAGGTGCGCCAGGCTGGTGGAGAAGTCGTCCACCGCGTCCTCGGTGAGGAACAGGTGCGACGCGGGGCCGGAGAACCACAGCTCGTGCAGCGTCGTGACGATCTTGGTCGGCGGCGTGAAGTAGGTCTCGTTCACCGCGCGGGTGACGACCTCCCACAGGACCAGCGCGACGACGACCAGCCACGCCCGCGCCGCGAAGCCGAGCAGCCCCTTCAGGACCTTCACGCCGGCTCCCTGCCGGGGAGCGGCGGTGACCGGCGTCCCCTCGTGGACCGCGCTCATGCGACCCCCTCCACCCGGGCGGTCTGCCAGCGGAACGCGACCCGCTCGACCGCGAGCAGCGCGACGTTGGCCAGCAGGCCGAGGACTCCGGCCCACACGGCGCCCGCCAGCATGAGGTCGGTCTGGCCGCCGCCGGACTGGGTGTCGGCCAGGTAGATGCCGACGCCGTTGAACCCGCCGGCCAGCAGCTCGGTGCTGATCACGACGATGAGGGCGACGGAGGCGGCGATGCGGATGCCGGTGGCGATGAACGGCGCGGCGCTCGGCAGCGACACCCGCCACAGCACGGCCGGCGTCCCGAAGCCGAAGCTGCGCAGGCTCTCCTTCGCGACCGGGTCGACGTCCCGGAGCGCGTACAGGGTGTTGATGAGGATCGGCCACAGGCAGGCGTAGAAGATCAGTGACATCTTCATCTGCGTGGGGCTGGCGAACAGGATGATGGCGAGCGGGATCAGCGCGACCGAGGGGATGGGGCGCAGCAGCTCGACCAGGGCGCGCGCGGCGGTGCCGAGGAACGGCACCGAGCCGAGCAGGACGCCCAGCGGGACGGCCACCAGGACCGACAGCGCGAGCCCGCCGAACCATGCCTTGAGCGTCGCCCCGATGTCGACGAGGAACTCGCTGTCGACGGCGAGCTTGCCGGCCTCCCGGAGAACGACCGACGCCGGGGGCAGGGCGGTCGGGTCCACGAGGCCGGTACGGCTGATGACCTCGAGGACGGCGACCACTCCTGCGGCCCCGGCGGCGCCGAAAGCGATGCGGCGAAGGTTCATGAAGACGACGGCGCGGCGATGTACTGCTTGACGTCGATGCGCTTGTCAACGTAGCCGAACTGCTGCATGAAGTCCGCGACGCGCTGCAGGCGCGTGGCGTTCAGCGAGGTCGGGTAGGTGCCGTAGCTCATCGTGGACGCGACCTTGGCGTCGATGCCCTTGGCGTAGGTCGGCAGGATGTCCTGGACGACCTTGCGGTCGGCGCACTCGCCCTGCGCCTTGGTCAGCGCGCGCTGGAAGGCGGCGACCGTCTTCGGGTTCTCCTTGGTGAACTTCTCCGTGGCGGCGTAGCCGGCGATCGGGAAGTCGGCGGTGGGGCCGCTGGACAGGTCGGAGACCATGCGGGCGCCCATGGTCTCCTGCATCTGGGTGCCGAACGGCTCGATGGCCTGGACGGCGTCGACGCTCTTGGACTTCAGGGCCTGCTCCATGGCGGGCGGGGCCACCTCGACGAAGTTCTTGTCCTCGTCGAACTCCACGCCCTCGGGCTGGGCGGCGGCGCGGACCAGCAGCGTGCTGATGTTGCGCTTGGTGTTGACGGCGATCTTCTTGCCCGCCAGGTCCTTGATCGTGTGGTAGGCGGAGTCCTTGCGCACCATCAGCGTGTGGGTCTTGGACGCGCTCTGGAAGCCCTCGGCGACGATCATCGGCTTGAAGCCGGGGTCCTTGGTCGCGGCGGTGAGCAGCGAGACGTAGTTGCCGAAGCTGAAGTCCAGGCGGCCGCTCTTCAGCAGCGGGATGCCGGCGGCGCCACCCTGGATGACCTGCGTCTTCACGCTGAGGCCCTCGGCCTTGAAGTAGCCCTTGCTGATCGCGAGCTGCACCGGCGCGGTGTCGGCCACGGTCATGGTGCCCAGGGTGATGTTGGACTTCTCCAGGCCGTTGGCCGATTTCTTGTCATCGGAGTCGCCACAGGCGACCGCCGTGAGCGCTACCGCGATGGCGAGCGCACCACTGACGGTCGCGCGGCGGTGGGAAGCAGACATGAGCAACGCTCCATTTTGCGGGGGGAAGCTGGCTGAAAGCTGATCTTTCAACGAGCGGGGAGCGTAGCGCACCGTGGGGGCGTCATGGGCGAGATGTGAGCTTTACATGCATAAATGTGAACAGACGTCAACAGGCAGTGACATTCGTATCCTCTGCATCACAAGTCCAGACCTGTGTGATCATTCGGGTTGGCCATGATGGTGGCTCTGTGTTGCAATGTTCGGCGCTTGCCCGCAGTGGTGCGGACAGGTGCCGCGACCCGAATCCCGTTCAGGTTCGTGACCGGGAACCGTGCGCCGCGAGCGGTCGATCCATGGAGAGGTAGCGGAGGGCAGTGCGCAAAGCCGAAGGGGCCGAGCCGGTCCCGCAGTCCCCTCAGCCAGCCCCGCCTGCCAGCGAGGACGCCCCGAGGAGGGTTTCCCTGGCAGGTCGGTTCAAGCTGCGCAACTGGCGCGTGCGCACGCGCCTGTTCGCCCTCATCGCGGTACCCACGATCGTGGCCGCGCTGCTGGCGGGCTACCGCGTCTCGGTGTCGATGGACAACGCCGACGCCTATGCGCGGACAGGTAACCTGGCCACACTGGGTAACCAGTTGACCGCTCTCGCGCACGAGGTCGAGAACGAGCGCGACGCGATGGCGGAAAGGGCTGCCGGCGGCTCCCGCGCCGTCAGCCCGGAGGCGCTGAAATCACGCCAGGAATCGGTGGACTCCGCCGCGCGGAAGGTGCGCGACGCCGCCGCGGACGTCCAGGCCGACTCGCCCGCGATGAAGCTGGTGCTCGGCAACGTCGTGAACCGCGTCACCGAGCTCCCGTCGCTGCGCCAGCTGGCCGCCCGCCTCGCGGCGGGCCCGATCATCGACAAGTACAGCGAGTTCATCGACGACTTCACGAGCTTCCACCTGCTGATCTCGCAGGACGCGCCGACGCCCGAGCTGGCGCAGACCGCGCTGGCCCTCGCCGACCTCGCCAACGCCAAGGACGCCGCGTCCCGCGAGCGCGCGCTGATCGCCTCCGCGCTCTGGCAGGGCCGGTTCGAGCCGCTCGAACGCGACTCCGTCGACGACGCCCGCGCGGACATGAACACCAGCATCGCCGCGTTCCGCAGCTCCGCCACGGCGGCCCAGCTGCAGCTGTTCGAGGACACCGTCACCGGCCCCGAGCTGGACCGCGCCGAGTTCACCCGGCTGCGCGCCCTCAACATCGCCGACCGGTCCCCGCAGCTGAACGCCAAGCTCGGCGCGAAGGTCGCGCGCGGCTGGACGACCGACTCCGGGTCCCGCGTCGACAAGCTCCGCGCGGTGGAGCAGAGCATCGCCGCCGACCTGTCGGTCTCCGCGCACGACGCCGAGTCCGACGCGCAGGCCGACGCCATCCGGGACGGGATCCTGCTGTTCCTCGTCCTCGCGATCGTGCTGGCGACGGTCATCGTCGTGGCCCGCTCGCTGGTGCGGCCGCTGCGCCGGCTGCAGTCCGGCGCGCTCGACGTCGCCAGCACCCGGCTGCCCGGCCTGGTCGACCGGCTGCGCGACCCGGAGGCCGCCGCCGGCGGCATCGAGGTCGAGCCGATCGAGATCGACTCCACGGACGAGATCGGCCAGGTCGCGCGGGCCTTCGACGAGGTCCACCGCGAGGCGGTCCGGCTGGCGGCCGACGAGGCCGTCCTGCGCGGCAACATCAACGCGATGTTCGTCAACCTCTCCCGGCGCAGCCAGTCGCTCATCGAGCGCCAGCTGCGGCTGATCGAGGAGCTGGAGCAGAGCGAGCGCGACGAGGAGCAGCTCGCCAACCTGTTCCGGCTGGACCACCTGGCCACCCGCATGCGGCGCAACTCGGAGAACCTCCTCGTCCTCGGCGGCCAGGAGCAGGTGCGGCGCTGGAACAAGCCGGTCCCGCTCATCGACGTCGTCCGGGCGTCGCTGTCCGAGGTCGAGCAGTACGAGCGGGTCGCGCTGCGGGTTCAAGGCGACATGGCGGTCGCCGGCCCCGTCGTCAACGACCTCGTCCACCTGCTGGCCGAGCTGGTCGAGAACGCCACCGCGTTCTCCTCCGAGCACACCAAGGTCACCGTCTCCGGGCAGATGCTCAGCGGCGGCGGCTGCATGCTGCAGATCACCGACAACGGCGTGGGCATGTCGACGGAGGAGCTGGAGCAGGCCAACTGGCGGCTCGCGAACCCGCCCGTCATCGACTTCTCCGCGGCTCGCCGCATGGGCCTGTTCGTGGTCGGCCGCCTGGCGGTCCGGCACGGCGTCCGGGTGGAGCTGCGCGCCGCGCAGGGCGGCGGGCTCACCGCGTTCGTGGTGCTGCCGGACGGCGCCGTCACGCCCGGCGACTCCGGCGGCCTCGCCGCCCGCGGGCTCGGGCCGCGCGAGTCCGGTTCGGCCGGCCAGCTCGCCGCGCTCACCACGACGGCCGCCGAGCCGCCGGCCGCGCCGGGCGGCGCGTTCCGGCAGGACGGCTACGGCCCCGCCGGGCAGCCGATGGGCGCCCCGGCGGGCGGCGGCACCGGCGGGCATCCGATGGTCGGCGGCACCGGCCCGCTGCGGCCCGTCCGCGGCGGCACCGACGCCCAGCCGGTCATCGGCGAGACCGGCCCGATCCCGGTCGGCGGCGGGTTCGCCGGCACCGGCCCGCAGTCGGCGGTGCCGCCGATCGAGCGGCGTCCGCCGCGCGAGCGCCACCGCCGGGCCGAGGACCCGTACCAGCCCGGCGACGGGCAGCAGCCGCGCCGGCCGGGCGAGCTGCCCGTCCGCGAGCCGGGCGCGCACCTGCCGGGCCGCCCGTCCGACGACGGCGCGCCGAACGGGCTCTTCCAGCCGCGCGCCGAGCGCGTCCAGGACCCCGCCGAGCACGGATCCGCCGGGAGTAACGGCGTCTACCGGCCCGGCGGCCGCACCGGACCGCAGCCGGTCGTGCCGGAGGCGCAGCCGATGGTGCCCGAGCCCGGCGCGGCGCGGCAGATCCCGTGGGAGACCGGGCCGATCCCGGTCGGCGACTCCGGCCCGGCGCCGGCCGGCTACTCCAACGGCTACGCCGACGGCGCGCCGCCGGCCCGCGCGCCGGAGTACGCCCCGGAGCCGCCCGAGCCGGCCATGCGGGCCGCGGCTCCGCCGCCCGCGCGGCCCGAGCCGGCGGCGCCGCCGCGCGGCCCGGAGCGGTCGCCCATCTTCGACGCGATGCAGTCCGAATGGTTCCAGCGCAGGTCCGGAGGCACATCCGGGGAGGATCCGGTGAAGGGTTGGGAGTCGCCCGCCGACGCGGGCTTCCGCGCCGCCGAAGCCGCCCGCCGGCCGGTGGCGACGTCCCGCACGAACGTGGGGCTGCCCAAGCGGGTGCCCGGCAAGAACCGCGTTCCCGGCGCGGTCGGCCGCGCCCAGACGGGCGCTCAGACGGCCGCCCCGGCGCAGCCGCCGGCGGTACCGCCGCCCGGCGGGCCGTTGCCGAGCGGGCCCGGTGAGGGGCAGTCTGTGCAGGGACAACAGCCCGAGGGCCGGCAGGCGCCGGGCCAGCAGGTGCAGGGCCAGCAGGACCCCGGCCATTCGGCCGACTTCGTACGCAACCGTTTCGCGAGCCTGCAGCGCGGCGTCCACAGGGGGCGCAACGAGGCACGCGGCGGAAGCACGTCAGGTGAGGTGCCGTCAGAGGGCGACGGCGAGACAGGAGGCACCCGGTGAGCGGGCAGGATCTCAACTGGTTGGTGACGAACTTCGCCGACCGTGTCGCGAAGGTCGCGCACGCCGTCGTGGTCTCCTCGGACGGCCTGCCGATGGCCTACTCCTCGGGTTTCCCGCCCGAGCGGGCGGACCAGCTCTCGGCGATCGCCTCGGGGCTGATGAGCCTGACGCAGGGCGCGGCGAAGATCTTCGACGCGGGCGGGGTGAACCAGACCGTCGTCGAGATGGACCGCGGGCTGCTGTTCGTCATGTCCATCACGAACGGCTCGGTGTTCGCGGTGCTGGCGGCGCCCGACTGCGACCTCGGGCTCGTCGCCTACGAGATGACGCTGCTGGTGGAGCGGGTGGGCCGGGTGCTGACCCCCGCGCTGCGCGCCCAGGAGCAGCCGCCGTACTCGGGGCCGCCGGTCACCGAGATGGGTGCCGGCCCCGCCCGCTATTGACCGTGACTGACTCTGACGGAGGTCGGCGACATGGATCGAGGCAGTCACTACGGAGGCGGTCCGGGCGGTCCTGGCGGCCCCGGACGCTGGCCCGGTGACCAGGGCCGCGCACCGGCGCCGGGGCGTCCCCCCGAACGCGAGGAGAGCGAGGCCAGTTCGCTGGTGCGCCCCTACGCGGTGACCGGGGGGCGCACGAAACCGCGCTACGACCTGGCCATCGAGGCGCTGGTCACCGCGGCGCCGTATCCGCCGCGGGACGTGGCCGTGCTGACCCCGGAGTACCGGGCGATCATGGACCTGTGCCGGTCGGCCCGCTCGGTGGCCGAGGTGTCGGCGCTGCTGCGCCTGCCGCTCGGCGTGGCGCGCGTGCTCGTCGCCGACATGGCCGTCGAGGGACTGCTGCGCCTGCACCAGTCGCAGTCCTCCACCACCACCGGCGGACAGCCGGACCTCCGCTTGCTAGAAAGGGTGCTCAGTGGCCTTCGGAAGCTCTGACCAGGTTCCGCCCCCGGGGCCGCACGGCGGAGAGGCCGAGCTGACCTCGGTCAAGATCGTCGTCGGCGGCGGCTTCGGTGTCGGGAAGACCACCTTCGTCGGCTCGGTCTCGGAGATCATGCCGCTCACCACGGAGGCGGTGATGACCGCCGCCAGTGCCGACGTGGACGACCTGTCGGCCGTGCCGGACAAGACGACCACCACGGTCGCGATGGACTTCGGGCGCGTGTCGCTCGACAGCGAGCTGATCCTGTACCTGTTCGGCACGCCCGGGCAGCACCGGTTCTGGTTCATGTGGGACGACCTGGTGCGCGGCGCGATCGGCGCCGTCGTGCTGGTCGACACCCGCCGGCTGGAGGACTGCTTCGCCGCGGTGGACTACTTCGAGGAGCTCGGCCTGCCGTTCGTGGTGGGCGTCAACGGGTTCCACGGCGAGTTCCAGTACGCGGTCGAGGACATCCGCGACGCCCTGTCGATCAGCTCGCACGTGCCGATCGTCCAGTGCGACGCGCGCAGCCGCGAGTCCACCAAGCAGGTGCTGATCACGCTGGTGAAGCACGCGATGACGGTGCACGCGGGCGGGTCGCACGCGGCCGCGCCCGCGCAGCCCGGCAGCACGTCGCCGAGCTGGACCTGACGCCCGGCCGCGGGGCCGGCGGGGGCCCGGCCGCGGTTACGGTCGCGTAAGTCGTATGCACGATGCATGATTAATCCTCGTGATTGACCATGAATCAGTGTTGGGGGTCGCGATGAGCGAAATGGAGCAGATCCGGACGTACGTGGCTATCGGCGACAGCTTCACCGAGGGCCTCAACGACCCCTACCCGGGCGAGGACGACACGTTCCGCGGCTGGGCCGACCGGCTGGCCGAGCACATCGCCGCGGCGAGCCCCGGCCTGCGCTACGCCAACCTCGCGGTCCGCGGCAAGCTCGTCCGCCAGATCGTGGACGACCAGGTGCCGCGCGCCGTCGAGCTGGCGCCCGACCTCGTCACGCTCTGCGCGGGCGGCAACGACATGATCCGGCCGGGCGCCGACCCGGACGCGCTCGCGGTCGTGTTCGACGACGCCGTCCGCAGGCTGCGCGGCACCGGCGCCCGGGTGGTGATCTTCACCGGCTTCGACACCCGGGGCCTGCGCTCCGGCTCGCGCATCCGCGGCAAGGCGGCGACGTACAACATGCACCTGCGCGCCATCGCCGACCGCCGCGGCTGCGACGTCGTCGACCTGTGGCCGCTGCGCGCCTTCGACGACCCCCGCGCCTGGCACGAGGACCGCCTCCACCTGTCCCCGGAGGGCCACCGCCGCATGGCCCTCCTGGTCGCGGGCGTCGTCGGCGTCCCCGCCGAGGGCGACTGGCGCGAGCCCTGGCCGCCGCCCGGCCACCGCGCCGACTGGCTCACCCTGCGCCGCGAGGACGTCCGCTGGGCCCGCACCTACCTCGTCCCGTGGATCGGCCGCCGGGCCACCGGCCGCTCCTCCGGCGACGGCCGCGGCCCCAAGCGCCCCACCCCCTTCCCGCTGTGACCGGTCAGGGCAGCGCCTCCGCGAGGGTGGCGGTCACCGGGATGCGGCGGTGCAGCCCGGTGATCTCCAGGGTGCGGCGGACGATCGGGCGCGGGCCGGCGAGGGTGAGGCTGCCGCCCGCGGCGGTCGCGGCCTTGTAGCAGGCGACGATGACCGACAGGCCGCCCGAGTCCATGAACTCCAGGTCGGCCAGGTCGAGGACGAGGTGCTCGCCGTGTTCGCGGCGCGCCTCGTTGAGGGACCTGCGCAGGTCTTCCGAGCAGGCGATATCGAGTTCTCCGCGCAGCCGGACGACGGTCCGCCCGCCGTCCGACCGCGTGGTCACTTCCAAAGGTGGCACGGGGGGTTCCCCTCCTGTGAGCGCAGCGCCTCCCGGCGGGCCGTCCGGGAGATGCTTTCCATGTGACAACTATCGCCGACGACGGGCCGCCTGCCAACCCGGCGCGACGGGGGGTGTGCCGGATCGTGCCGGGCCGTAGGGTGCTGTCGGACGTGCCCCTCCGCTGTCTAGGAGACCGAACTCCGTGAGTGCCCCCCGGCTGCCGGACCATCTCGAAGTGCTGCTCACCGAGGAGCCCGTGCTCGACGTGTACGCGCACGGCCCGTGGCGGGTGCCGGACGGCCTCTACGCGGAGATCCGCGAACGGGCGGTCGCCTACAACACCGACGAGCGCGCGGTCGTGCTGACGCGGCGGCTCAGCGACTTCTACGGCGACCGCACCAGCGCGGCCGGCGCCGAGCAGTGGTCGCTGCTCACGTTCCTGCTGGGCGCGTCGGCGGCCCGCGGCGGATCGCGCGGCGACGTCGACTACGAACTGCTGTCGGACTTCCTGGCGACGCCGGAGTCGGCGGTCCGGGATCCGACGGCGTTCTTCAGCCAGGGCGGGCGGTGGCGGCCGCCGGGGCTGTGGCTGCCCGAGCCGGCGGGCGACGACCCGGAGCGGCGCGCGGTGATGTTCGAGCTGGCGCGGGCCGGGCTGGACGTCTTCGCGGGGCTGGAGCCGGTGGAGCGGCGCCGGAAGGCGCTGATCGGGCTGTTCGACCGGCGCGCGGCCGATCCGGCGCTCCGCGAGGTGGACATGTCCGTCCCCAACGGGCGGCTGGAGGACGCCTGGGCGTCCGCGCTGACCGAGGAGGAACTGGCCGTCCTGCCGGAGCTGGCGGGCCCCGTCGGCTACCTCGGGTGGGCGTGCGAAGGGCTGGACGCCGCGCACCGGCGGCTGTCGGGGGCCGTGGCCGACGGGGACGAGCCCGATGCCGCGCTGGCCCGGCTGCTGCTGGCGGCCGGCGCGCCGGTCGTCCCGGCCGAGCTGGCGGTCGTGCTCGGCACGGTGCGGTACGAGAACGTGGAGGAGCGGTTCCGCGCGGCGCGCGAGGGGTTCTCCGCCGAGGCGTGGCAGCAGGACGTGCGCGCGTGGCTGGCGCGGGGCCTGGTCGCGGGGGAGGCGGACGCGTCCCGCGCCTGGCTCGACATGGCCGTGCGCGTCACCGGCGCGGCGCAGGGGCTGCCCGAGGCGGCGGTCAGCCCGAAATGCCGGGTACCGGTGCGCGCGTTCCAGGCCGACCTGCGGCGGCTGTTCACCGTCCGGCGCGTCTTCAACACCCTGGCGTTCGGCGACCGGCGTGCGGCGGAGGCCGCCGGGGAGCCCGCGGAGGAGGCGCGTCCGGGGCGCGCGGACGTGCCGGAGCCGGGGCTCGTCGGGCAGCCCGAGCTGTCCCGCGCCCTGCGGGAGGCGGTCGCGGCGCGGCTGGCGGGGGAGCGGGCCGCCCGGCTGCTCATCACCGGACCGGAGGGCACCGGGAAGGGCACCGCCGCCGAGATCGCCGAGGCGATGCTCGCCGAGGGCGGCGCCGTCCGGGAGGCGCTGTGGATCTCCGACCAGGTGTTCGCGTCGCTGGGCGTGAGCGACGCCGTCCTGTGGCTGCAGGCCCGCGTCCGCGAGTGCCTGGAGGGGCGGATGCTCCTGGTCGTCGACGACCTGGAGAAGCTCGCCGCCAACGAGCGGTGCGGCGCCGCCGCCGTCGAGGAGCTGCGGCGGCTCATGGCCCGCGCGCCGTCGCTGAGCGTCGTCGCGCTGTGCCGTCCCGGCGGCGACCGGCGGCTGTTCGACGCCAACCCGGCGCTGGTCCGGGCGTTCGAGGTGGCCCGCACCCGCGACTTCGGCGAGGACGACTTCGCCGAGCTGTTCGCCCTCGCCGTCGCGCGGCGCGGCGCGCGCGTCGCCCCGGCGGTCGCGGCGGCCGCGGGCGGGATGCTGCGCCGCACCCCGCCGCTGCTGAACCTGCGCGGCGCCCGGCTCGCCGAGCACATGGCGGGCGAGGCCGTCGCCGCCGCCCGTGCCCGCCGGGACGGCACCGACGCCCGTCCCGGCGAGGACGGCGCCGGCGCCCGTGCCCGTCCGGACGGCGCCGCCGAGGTCACGGACGCGGACCTGCCGCAGCACCTCGTCGCGGGCCGTCCCGCCGACGGCGACCCGCTCGCCGAGCTGGCCGCCGTCGTCGGCATCGAGCCCGTCAAGCGCGAGGTCGACGCCC
This sequence comes from Spirillospora sp. NPDC047418, assembly GCF_040643275.1. Taxonomy (NCBI): domain Bacteria; kingdom Bacillati; phylum Actinomycetota; class Actinomycetes; order Streptosporangiales; family Thermomonosporaceae; genus Spirillospora; species Spirillospora sp. NPDC047418. The sequence goes on along the minus strand of NZ_JBEYTW010000105.1, from coordinate 18,584 downwards.
TGATCGCCGAGGCCAGGGCCGCGCGGCTGCGCCGCGAGGCGGGCATGACGGCGCGGTCCCGGCCCCGGCACCTGGTGTTCACCGGGAACACCGGCACCGGCAAGGGCAAGGTCGCCCGCATCCTCGGCCGCGTCTACGCCGGCCTCGGCGTGCTGTCGTCCGGCCACCTGGTCCAGGTGGAGCGCGCCGACCTGCTCGGCGAGTACGCCAGCGAGAGCGTGCTGCGGGTGCGGCGCGCCGTGGAGGAGGCGCACGGCGGCGTCCTGATGGTGCGGGACGCGCACGCCCTGGTGTCGGTGTCGGCGGACGCCGCGCGCGGCCGGGAGGTCCTGGACGTCCTGCTGACCAGCGTCCAGGCGCACACCGAGGACCTCGTCGTCGTGCTGACCGGCCCGCACGCGGAGATGAACGGGCTGCTGAAGGCGCATCCCGACCTGGCCGAGTTCTTCCCCCGCACGATCCGGTTCGCCGACCTCACCGACGACGAGCTGGTGCGGGTGTTCGCGGCCAAGGCCGCCGCCTCGGGGTTCGAGCTGGCCCCCGGCGTGCTGGACGAGGTCCGCGCGCTGGTCGAGGCGGCGCCCCGCGAGCGCGGGCTCGGCAACGTCCGCATCATGACCAACCTGCTGGACCGCGCCGTCGCGATGCAGGGCCGCCGCGTCCTCGCCGACGGGATCGTCGACGAGACCGAGTCCCTCGACGTCATCCTGCTGGAGGACGTCCCCGACACCCTCACGCGCGGCCGCGACGACGTGCCCGGCGACCCGCTCGCCGAGGTCGAGCGGCTGATCGGGCTGGCCGACATCAAGCGCGAGGTGGCCGCGCTGGTCGCCGAGGTCCGCGCCGAGCAGCTGCGGCGCGACGCGAAGGTGTCCCCGGCGCCGCCGGCGCGGCACATGGTGTTCATGGGCAACCCGGGCACCGCCAAGACGACGATCGCGCGGCTGATCGCGGCCGTGTTCGCCCGGCTGGGCCTGCTGTCGTCCGGGCACCTGGTGGAGGTCACCCGCGCCGACCTCGTCGCCGAGTTCGTCGGGCAGACCGCGCCGCGGGTGCGGGCCGCGGTCGAGCGCGCCCTCGGCGGCGTGCTGTTCGTCGACGAGGCGTACGCGTTGTCGTCGGCGGGCGGCGACCGGCGCGACTTCGGCCACGAGGCGATCGCCGAGCTGCTGCGGCTGATGGAGGAGCACCGCGGCGACCTCGTCGTCATCGTCGCCGGCTACGACGCCGAGATGGAGCGGTTCCTGGACGCCAACCCGGGGCTGAAGTCCCGGTTCCCGAAGCGGCTGCGGTTCCCCGACTACACCGACGACGGGCTGGTCACGATCTTCGAGTTCATGGCGGCGGAGGCCGGGTTCGTGCTCGCGCCCGGGGTGCTGGACGTGCTGCGCGACCGCGTCGCCGCGCACCCGCGCGGCGCCTCGTTCGGCAACGCCCGGCTCGTCCGAAACCTGCTGGAGGCGGCGATCTCCCGGCAGGCGCAGCGCATCACCGCCGGGCACGACGAGGGCCGCGAGGTCGGCGCGGCGGAGGTGGGCCTGCTGCGCCCCGAGGACGTCCCCGACGCCCCGCCCCGCGAGGACGACCGCGCCTACGGCCTCTACATCTAGCCGGGTCTAGCCCGCCCGCGCCTCGCCGGCCGCGGGCTGCGGGCCGCCGGCGGCGTACGCGGCGGCCTGCAGCGAGTACAGCTCGGCGTAGAGGCCGCCGCGGGCCATCAGCGCCGCGTGGTCGCCCTCCTCGATCACCTCGCCGTGCTCCAGGACGTAGATCCGGTCGGCATAACGGACGCTGGCGAGCCGGTGTGTGATGAGCAGAACCGTACGGCCGTCGGTGTGGGTGCGGATACGTTCGAACAGCTGGTGCTCGGCTCGCGCGTCCAGTGCGGCGGTCGGCTCGTCGCAGATCAGCAGCGGCGCGTCGCGGAAGAAGCCGCGCGCCACCGCGAGCCGCTGCCACTGGCCGCCGGACAGGTCGGCGCCGCCCTTGAACCGGCGGTCCAGCAGCGTCCCGTAGCCGCGGGAGAGCTCCGCGACGACCTCGTCGGCGCCGGACGCGCGGGCGGCGGCGAGCATCCCCGGGTCCTCCCCGTCGCCGTCGGCCCGGCCCTCCGGGCGGTCGGCGCCGCGCCCCATCGTGATGTTCTGCCGCGCGGTCATCGGCCAGTGCGTGTACTCCTGCGCGATGACGGCGATGCGCTCCCACACGTCCTGCGGCGGGACGGCGGCGAGCGGCACCTCGTCCCACGCCACCTCGCCGGAGTCCGGGTCGTACAGGCCCGCCATGATCTTGGCGAGGGTGGTCTTGCCGGAGCCGTTCTCGCCGACGAGCGCGACCACCTCGCCCTTGCGCAGGTCCAGCGAGACGCCGTTGAGGGACGGCGCGTCCGCGCCCGGGTAGGTGAACACGACGTCGCGGACGCGGATGTGCGCGACGTCGTCCGGCAGCCGCTCGCGGTCCCGCGCCGGTGCCAGGGCGCGGTGCGGGATCCGCTTCTCGGCGGCGTCGCAGAAGCGGAGGTAGTCCCCGAAGTACAGGCCCTCCTCGTAGCACTGGTTGACCGCGAACACCAGGTTGGCCAGGGACGCCTGGCCGGAGCGGATCGCCAGCACCGCCGTGCCCGCCACCGCCAGCGGCACCGCGCCCTTCCACAGCATGACCCCGAGCGCGATGTAGACGAGCGCCGTGGCGACGCCCTTCAGGAGGTCGCCGGTGACCCGGGCGATGGTCTGCCGGCGCGCCAGGTCCAGTTCCACGCTCCGCTGGTGGGCGGCCGACCGGTCGTACTGGTCCAGCAGGAACGCCCGCATGGTGAACGAGCGCACCTCGGCCGCGTGCTTCCGCTCGACCATCAGGTCGGACAGGATCCACTTCCGGCGCGCGACCTCGACCAGGGAGAGCATCGTCAGGTACCGCATCCGGGCGCTGCGCACGGCCGCCCACCCCTCCGGGACGGCGGTCAGCAGGAGCAGCGGCAGCAGCAGCGGGTGCAGCACGCCGAGGGTGCCCGCCGCCGCGGCCATCCCCACCAGGCCGGTGAGGACGTCCACCGCCTGCTGGACGACCCGGGGGGCCGACATCATGCCCCGGGTCTGCGCGCGCTGCAGGTCGTCCAGAAAGTCGGAGTCGTCGAGAGCGGCCAGGTGCACGGCGGTCGTCGCCTCGTACAGCCGCAACTCGGCGAGGCGCTGCACCTGCGGGTCCAGCCGCGCCTGGGACCAGCCCGCGGCCGCCTGCAGCGCGGCCCGCAGCGCCACCGCGCCCGCGACCAGCGCCAGCGACGGCAGCGCGTCCCGGACCCGGGACGGCGTCGGCGCCGCGCTGAACAGCGCGGTGAGCACGCCCGTCGTCGCCAGCAGCCAGAACGCCGTGAAGATCCCCGCGAGGAGGTTGAGGGAGATCGTCGCGATCGTGTCGGCCCGGCTCGCCCGCCAGGCCAGCCCGGCGGCCTGCGCGATCACCGCCGGCAGCCGCCGCGCGACGGTGCCGAGCCCGGTCTCGGCGAGTTCCCTGTCCTTCTCGTGCCACCGGAGCGCGGACAGCTCCGGAAGCTGCGGCCTGGTGCCGGCCTCGGCCCGCCGCCCGCCGCCTCCCCGCCGGCGCGTCCACCTCGCGAGACGCCGTCGTGTACCCATGCGCCACCCTCCCCGCGTACACCCCGCCAGGGGGCAGTGTGCGCCGTAAGGGGGACGGTGTCCGCTTCATGTGTCACATAGCGCGGTGATTTGTTCCAGCGCGGAATCATGCGGCGGATGGACGCGCGACCCCCCTCGGGTTGTCTAAGGTCTACGCATGAGCGACGGCCGGGCGCACCAGCACGCCAGCTACGGACGGGATCCGTACGGGGACCGCTACGACGCCTACGACGACCCGTACGCGGGCGACCAGCTCGCCGGGGCGCGCCCCGGCGAGGGCGGTCCGCGCGGCGGGGCCCCGGTCCGGCGCCGCCGGCGGCGCCGCTGGCCGCGGGTGCTCGGCGCGGTCCTGGTCGTGCTGCTGCTGATCATCGTGGGCGGCTACTTCTACCTGGACTCCCGGCTGAAGCGGGAGTCGGTCCTGGTGGACTATCCCGGCCGCATCGCCGACACACCCGGCACGAACTGGCTGGTCGTCGGGTCCGACAGCCGCGAGGGCCTGTCGAAGGCCGACCAGAAGCGGCTCGCCACCGGGTTCGCGGGGGGCCGCCGCACCGACTCGATGATGCTGCTGCACTACGGCTCCGGCGGGACGTCCCTCATCAGCCTGCCGCGCGACTCCTACGTCCCGATCCGGGGGCACGGGTCGAACAAGCTGAACGCGGCGTTCGCCTTCGGCGGCCCCAAGCTGCTCGTGGAGACCGTGGAGAAGACGACCGGCGTCCACATCGACCACTACGCCGAGATCGGCTTCGGCGGCTTCGTGGGCGTCGTGGACGCGGTCGGCGGCGTGGACATCTGCGTCAAGGACGACATCAAGGACCGCAAGGCGGGGCTCGACCTCAAGGCGGGCTGCCAGACGCTGGACGGCGGCCAGGCGCTCGGCTACGTGCGGACCCGCGCGTTCGCCCGCGCCGACCTGGAGCGCGTGGAGCACCAGCGCCAGTTCTTCGCCGCCCTGATGAAGAAGGCGACGAGCCCCGGGACGATGCTCAACCCGTTCCGCGGCGTCCCGCTGGCGCTGAACGCCACCAGCAACTTCTTGGTGGACGAGAACGACCACCTGTACGACCTCGTCCGCATGATGTGGGCGATGAAGGGCGTGAGCGGCGACGGCGGCGTGACGACGACCGTCCCGATCGGCGGCAACGGCAGCTCCGCGGCGGCCGGGTCCTACATCACCTGGGACAAGGCCAAGGCGTCCAGGCTCTTCGACGCGCTCAAGCAGGACCAGCCGATCCCGCAGGACGTCATCACCAAGTGACCCGTCCGGTTACAGTCGGATCATGCCCGATGTGACGCCGGACGGCGTGAAGCTGGACGAGCTGCCCACGACCGAACTGCACCGGCGGGCGATGGACCTCGCCAGGGAGCGGCGCGACGCCGGCTTCCTGTGGGAGCTGCTGCGCGCCATCCCGGCCGCCGCGGCGGCCGCGGGCGAGGTCGGCCGCGCCGAGTTCGACCTCTTCCACGGCCTGTCGCTGCTGGAGGAGTTCACCCACGCGGGCGAGGGCGAGGTCGGCGAGGCGCTCAGGCCGCTGTACATCGACTACCTCGCCGAGCACGCCAAGCGGACCTGACCGTCTCTTTAACCGGTCTTGATCTCCGTCCGCCCGCCCCTGGGAATCACTCTGCGTAGGCAAGCGACCGCAGAGGGTGGTTCGAGTGAACAAGAAGCAGATCAAGATCGCCGCCATCGCCTTCGTGGTGTGGTACGTCATCAGCAAGCCCGACGGAGCGGCGCATCTGGTCAACAACGCGCTGAGCGGGCTCGGCAACGCGGCGGAGTCGTTGTCGCAGTTCATGAGCGCTATCCCGACCTGACGGACGGCCTCGGGCCCCGTACCCCCTGCGGTACGGGGCTTCCATGCGCCCGGGGCACCAAGCGGTGGCGCCCGCGTCACAGTAAAATCGCGCTTTGCGGGCAGACGCGGCTGGGCACAATTGGATCGGGTCAATTGTGTCGCGCGCTACAAACCAGGGACGGCGTACGGATGAAGAAGAACCTCCGCTATGTGGCGATCGCCTTCGTCATCTTCTACTTGCTCAGCTCACCGACGGACGCGGCTGGAGTGGTCAACAACGCCTTCGACCAGTTGGGCAACGCGGGCAACCAGCTCGCGGCCTTCGTGAACGCCTTGGGCGGCTGACCGGCGTGGGCCGGTCGGCGGAGTGATCTCCTAGGATCGGCCTCATGTCTGTCTTCGATGTAGAGATCGACGGTCTGCAGGGCGGGTCCGCGGACCTCGCGCAGTACCGGGGCAAGGCCGTGCTCGTCGTCAACGTCGCGTCCAAGTGCGGCCTCACCCCGCAGTACTCCGGCCTGGAGCGGCTGCAGGAGCGCTTCGCCGGAAGCGGCTTCACGGTCCTCGGCGTGCCCTGCAACCAGTTCATGGGCCAGGAGCCCGGCACCGCCGACGAGATCGCCGAGTTCTGCTCGGCGACGTACGGCGTCACGTTCCCGATGACCGAGAAGGTGGAGGTCAACGGGCCCGGCCGGCACCCGCTGTACCAGGGCCTCGTCGGCGTCCCCGACGCCGAGGGCCACACCGGCGACATCCGGTGGAACTTCGAGAAGTTCCTGATCGCCCCGGACGGCACGGTCGCGGCGCGGTTCGCGCCGCAGGCCGAACCGGAGGCCGCCGAGGTCGTCGGCGCCATCGAGAAGAACCTGCCCGCCTGAGCGCGGCCGCCCTCCGCTGCGGCGCGCGTGTGAATCGCGCCACAGCGGGGCGCGTTGCGCGCTATTCGATGGTCCGTCTAGCTTGTGAGGTCCGACCGGACGTGGAGGTGCCCATGCGGGGCTGGACGGCGAACGACATCCCGGACCTCTCCGGCCGGCGGGCGGTCGTCACCGGGGCCAACAGCGGCCTCGGCTACCACACCGCCCTGCAGCTCGCCCGGCACGGCGCGTCCGTCGTGCTGGCCTGCCGCAGCGCCGAGCGCGGCCAGGCCGCCTTCGACCGGATCAGGGCCGCCGCGCCGGGCTGCGACATCGTGCTCGGCTCGCTGGACCTCGCCGACCTGTCGTCCGTCCGCGCCTTCGCGGCCCGCTACGGCGACGGCCCCCTCGACATCCTGGTCAACAACGCGGGCGTCATGGCGATCCCGCACCGCTCCACCGCCGACGGCTTCGAGATGCAGTTCGGCACCAACCACCTCGGCCACTTCGCGCTCACCGGCCTGCTGCTGCCGGCGCTGCGCGCCGCGTCCGCCCGCGTCGTCACGGTGACGTCCGGCTTCGCGTGGACGGGCCGCCTCGACTTCGGCGACCTGCAGGGCGAGCGCCGCTACCGCAAGTGGGCCGCCTACAGCCAGGCCAAGCTCGCGAACCTGGTGTTCGCCAAGGAGCTGGACCGGCGCGTCCCCGAGCTGACCAGCGTCGCCGCCCACCCCGGCTACGCCGCGACGAACCTCCAGCAGACCGGCCCGAAGATGCAGGGCAACGCATTCCTGGAGAAGGCCACGGGCATCGGCAACGCGGTGATCGCCCAGCCGGCCGCCGCGGGGGCGCTGCCGTCCCTGTACGCCGCCACCGCGGACGTCGAGGGCGGCGCCTGCTACGGCCCCCGCCTCCTGCAGTACCGCGGCGCCCCCGCCAAGGTGCCGGCGCCCCCGCAGGCGAACCGCCACGGCGAGCGCCTCTGGGACGTCTCCGAAACCCTCACCGGCGTCGCCTACGCGCTACCGATTTCGTCGGTAGTGCTCCGCCCTTCAGGGCGGGGGTGGAGCCGACCCTCCCGCGGAGCGGGACGGTGATAGCCGGATCGCTCTCCGGGGCGATGCCTGCCTGTCCATGAACCCGACAGTAGCTTAAAGTATTGATAATATTACGGAATGAAGTTGCGGTATGCGTTCCGCCTCTACCCCACCGCCGGGCAGCGCCAAGCCCTGGCGCGGGCGTTCGGCTGCGCCCGCGTGGTCTACAACGACGCGTTGCGGACGCGGGAGGACGCCCGCAAGGCAGGTTTGCCGCTGGTACGGGCGGCCGAGCTGTCGGCGGCGATGACGGCTGCGAAGAAGACTCCGCATCGCTGCTGGCTGGGCGAGGTGTCGTCGGTGGTGCTGCAGCAGTCGCTGCGGGACCTGGAGGCGGCCTACCGCAACTTCTTCGACGGCCTGGCCGGCAAACGCCCCCGGATGGGGCCGCCGAGGTTCAAGTCCCGAAAGGACGCCCGCCAATCGATCCGGTTCACCGCCAACGCCCGCTGGCAGATCACCGAAGGCGGCAAACTCGTGCTGCCCAAGGTCGGCGACGTGAAGGTGCGGTGGTCGCGGCGGCTGCCGTGCACGCCCTCGACCGTGACCGTGATCAAGGACGCCGCCGGGCGGTACTTCTGCTCGTTCGTCGTGGAGACCGATGATGTGCAAGTCCCGCCCGACACGACGGCCGAGGTCGGGATCGACCTGGGGCTGGAGCATTTCGCCGTGCTGTCGGACGGCCGCAAGATCGGCTCTCCCCGGTTCCTGCGCCGCGCCGAAAAGAAACTGAAGAAGGCCCAGCAGGCGCTGTCGCGCACGCAGAAGGGCTCCAGCAACCGCGGCAAGGCACGTGTGAAGGTCGCCCGCGCGCATGCGAAGGTCGGCGACGCGCGCCGCGAGTTCCATCACCGGCTCTCCACCGAACTGGTCCGCGACAACCAAGCGGTCTATGTGGAGACGCTGTGCGTGAAGGGGCTGGCGCGCACCCGGCTGGCCAAGTCGGTGCACGACGCGGGCTGGTCGGCGTTCGTGACCATGCTGGAGTACAAAGCGGCCCGGTACGGGCGGGTGTTCGCGAGGGTGGACCGGGCGTTTCCGTCCTCGCAGATCTGCTCGCGCTGCCGGTACCGGGACGGCCCCAAATCCCTGCACGTCCGGCACTGGACCTGCGTGCAGTGCGGGGCCGGGCACGACCGGGACGTCAACGCCGCACGCAACATCCTGGACGAAGGGCGCCGCATCACCCGGTGATGCTCTGCTGGTCGCCGCTGGACGGAAACCCCGGGCACCCCTGGGGGAGGCGGAGACCCTAAACGCCTGATGGAGGGCAGGTAAGACCCCGACTCCGGTCGTGGGCAGGCCCGTTGAAGCAGGAAGCCACGGAAGTGACCGCACCCTGAACGGTGCGGCACAGGCCGAATCCCCGGCCTTCAGGCCGGGGAGCACGTCAACCGCCTAGCCCCCGGACCGCCTGCGCCACCGTCGCGCGGGCGACGGCCTCGGCGTCGGCCGGCCTGCGCTGCGCGATCCCCGCGGCGGCGTCGACCAGCCCCTGGATGAGCTCGGCCCGCAGCTCCGCCCCGGCGACACCGCCCTCCTCCAGCGCCGCGACGAGCGGGCGCAGCAGCTGCGCGTGCCCCTCCCGGATGCGGCGCAGCGCCGGCTCGGCGAGCGCGTGCTCGACCAGCGCCACGGCGGCGTGGTGCCGCCCGTCCGTCATGACCTCCAGCTGGCACCGGACGTAGGCCGCGACCTTGCCGTCCAGGCCGTCCGCGTCGGCCAGCGCCCGCTCCACGAGCGCCGCCCAGCGCGGCAGCTCCTCCTCCACGACCGCCGCGACGAGATCGTCCTTCGACCGGAAGTACTCGTACAGGCCCGGCCGCGACAACCCGACCCGGCGTGCCAGCGCCGCCAGCGACAGGGCCTCGATGCCCTCCTCCGCCACGAGCGCCCGCGCCCCGTCCAGCAGGTTCCGCAGCTGCCGGGCGCGGTGCTCCGCGACGGTCGCCGCACTGATCTTCGGCACCCGCCCATTCTAGAGTTCCCGACTACCGGTAGGTAAGTTCACGGGGCGCGGGTGATGTCCCAGTCGAGGGTCGCGGGGAGGGCGCCCTCCAGGGTGAGCAGCCACCGCTTGATCTCGACGCCGGAGCCGCCGCTGTAGCCGCCCAGGCCGTTGGAGGCGACGACGCGGTGGCACGGGACGATCAGCGGGATCGGGTTGCCGCCCATGATCTGACCGATGACCTGGGCGTGCACGCCGGTGCCGCTGCGGTCGCCCAGCTGTCCGTAGGTGAGGACCTTCCCGTACGGGACGGACTCGTACAGCGTGGTGAGCACCTGCCGCTGGGCATCGGACGTGAGGCGCCAGTCGATCGGGAGGTCGAAGTCCTTCAGGTCGCCCGCGAAGTAGTCGCGCAGCGCCGACAGCGCGGGGGCCAGCCGGCCGGGGGCGTCGGCCACGGGCAGGCCGGCGGCCTTGGCGGTGCGGGCGCGGGCGGCGGGCGTGTCGCGGAAGTGCAGGGCGGCGACGCCCGTCTCGGTCCCGGCGACGAGCAGGCGGCCGAGCACGGTGTCGACCGTGCCGAACGCGAGTGTCTCGGTCATCGTGCGGCACTCCTTCCCGGTGTTCTCAGGGTCCCATGCGGGACCGGCCTCTTCGTCAACACCGGCGTGCTCCGTCACGTTGCGGTCAGGGTGCGGTGCAGGCGGGCCGACTCCGCGACCAGCCGGCTGGACCCGCCGCGCGCCGCCACGTCCGCGACCTCGGGGATGGCGCCCCCGGCGCCGGTGATCTCGGCCAGCCGGGCGGCCAGGGTGATCATGGCCGGGAGTCCGGCCGGGGCGCGTTCGCCCGGCGCGGGGAGGGCGTGCGGGAGGGCGGCGGCGAGGATCGTCCAGACACCGGCGTGCGCGCCCGCGTCGGCGGCGGCCGTGAGGGCCTTGAGGGTGCGGGGGAGCGGGACGCGGCCCAGCGCGGCGAGCCGGCCGAGGGCGGTGCCCGTCTCGGCCGCCGGGAGCGCGCCCCGGGCGGCGAGGACGAGCAGCGCCTCGACGGCCTTCGCCCGCTCGTCCTGGTCCTGGTTCGCCAGCGTGTGGGCGAGGAGCGTGCCGGTGGCGGCGCCGGCGGGCCCGTCGGCCTCGGCCAGCCCCAGCATGATGGCGCCCTGGTTCCAGCCGTACTCCTCCCATCCGGCCAGGTGCGGGACGAGGTGGGCGGCGACGATGTCGCGGTGGGACGGCAGGACGGCGGGCCAGTGGCCGGTGTGCGGGTCGAAGCTCCGCGTTCCGAAGTTCCGCCGGTCCGGCTCGGGGAGCACGCACAGGCGGTCGATCTCGGAGTCGCCGGGCATCTCCACTACGGGCAGGACGTGGGTGGGAAGCCGGAAGCTGCGCCCGCCGACGGTCGCGAGCGGGGTGTCGAGGACGGTGCAGGTGACGGCCGGATCGGCGAGCCCGCCCGCGGCGAGCCAGGCGGCGACCTTCCGGCCGGCCACGCCGGACAGCCCCTTGGCGTGCGCTACGGCCGCCGGGTCGATCTCGCGTGGGACGCGGAGCATCGCCTGCAGCAGGTCGGCCGGTCCCGGCACGCGGCCCGCCGCCTCCAGGCGTTCGAGCCGGTCGACCAGGACGTCCGGGTCGATGTGGCCGCTCCCCTCGGTGGGGGTCGCGAGGAGGAGCGGGACCGTCTCGACGGCGGAGGCGACCTCGTGCAGCCGCCACTTGAGGAACCGCATCAGCTGCGGATCGATCGCCGTCCCCGCCGAGTGGGAGCGGCGCATGAGCAGGGTCGCGAAGACCTCGCTCAGGGTGCGCGTCTTGCCCGGGATCAGCAGGTTCTGCACCGGGAACTGGATCCAGCTCTCGCGGCCGCGGCCGCGCATGTACGGGTGGTCGTCCGGCTTCGTGAGCCATGGCGCCAGGGTGTCGGCGTGCCCGCGGAGCGCCTCGCGGGTGCCGGCGGGGTCGCGGTGGGCGAACTCGACGAGTGCGGCGAGGAAGCGCTCGGTCGCGGGCCACTCCTCCTCGGAGCGCAGCCGGACGGCGAACTCCTCCGCCAGTTCGGCGAGCGAGCCGATGGGCGCGGGCAGTTCGCGCGGGACGAACGGCGGCGGGCCCATGAGCGGCTCGGGCTCGGTGACGGCCGCGACCTCGCCGAACGCCGCCGCGATCGCCTCGCGCTGGTCGGCGGGCAGGCCGCCGGCGGCGTCCCGGACCTCCGCCCGGACGGGTTCGCCCGCGCGCGCCGCGTGCTTGACCGCGATCTTCACGGCGCGGTCCCGCAGGTCGACCGCGTCGGAGGTGAAGACGGCCGTGAGGGCGCGCACCGTGGCGCCGGCCCGTTCGCGTTTGCGGGCTGTCCGGTCCAGCCAGGTCAGCGCGGCCCGGACGAGCTTCTTCTCCGGGCGGAACAGCAGCGCGTCGGCGGCCTCCGCGAACAGGTCCGCGTCCAGGCGCTCCAGGTCGTCGGCACGGCGGACCTGGCGCAGCGCGAGATCGGCCACGGCCGGCGGCGCGGTCGGCAGCAGGCGGACGTAGTCGCGGACGCGGGCGGCCGTCTCGTCGTCGGTGGGCTCCAGCGCGTCGTGGAGCTGGACGAACCAGCGGAGGTTGTGCGTCGTGCCGCCGCGCAGGAAGCGGCTGACGCAACCGTCCAGGAGCGTCGTGCGCTCGATCCGTCCCGCGCGGGCCAGAGCGGACAGTGCACCGGCCCAGGTGGCCTCGCGGGGCCTGTCCTGCCGCATCCATGTCGCGTCGGCGGCGAGAGCGGCTCCCACACCGTCCACCTCGAACAGCTTCGGGAGGAGCGTGTCGAGGAACGGGTCCTCGGAGAGTTCCTGCGAGCGGGACGGATCCGGGTCGGACACCCAGCCGACGACGAAACCGTCCGATACCGGGGGAGCGGCACCGGCCGACTTGGCGAGTTCCGCCGCGAAATTCCAGCGCGTCCAGTCGATGTCGGCGCCCCGCACCCGGTCGGCGACGCGGTGGGCCACCTCGGCGCGCCACTCCGGCGAGCGGACCGAGGTGACCTCGCGCAGCAGCCTCAGCTCGGTGTCGCCGCCGCCCCACCACCAGAGCCGGAGATCGCCGCGGCACAGCCACGTCGCCGCGGCGGCGGGGCCGCCGATGGTGCCGGCGCCGGCGAGAAGCAGCGTCCGCACGGCCTGGTTGTCCAGGAAGCCGTGCTCCGACGCGGCGCGCATCGCCTTCAGCAGAGCGGGGAGTCCGGCGGCGGCCGCGCGGCGTCCGGGCTCGTCCAGCGCCATGACCTCGCGCGCCGTCAGCTCGGTGTCGCCGGCCTCGATCGCCTTCTGGAGCTCGTGCGGCATGCTCATCGCGCGGCCTCGGCGGGCCGGTCGGCGTCGCGGCGGACGATGCGGGCGGCGAGGACGTGCTTGCACGGGCCCCGCTCGCCGCGGTGGTCGAACCACCAGGGGCACGTGCAGGTGACGCGGTCGCCGTCGAAGCGGACCTGCCGCTCGCTCCCGTTGCTCAGCACGATCGCCGTGTCGCCGGACGTGAACCGCACGGCGCCGTCCTCGACGAGCGCCCGCGCCGAACGCAGCCGGGGATTGAGGGCGGCCACGCGGGCCGGGTCGTACGGCAGCTCGCGGTGGAAGAAGGCGGCCTCGGCGGTGTCGAACCCGACGCGGCCGGACGTTCCGAGCTGGGTCAGCGCCGCCTTCGTCCGGGCCGGGTCGAGCCCGGACCGCTCGGCGAGCAGGTCGGGCTCGACGCGCGGTTCGAAGGACAGCAGCGCGCCGAGCAGGTCGGCGTCTCCGGCGGCCTGGTCGGTGGAGATGTCCTCCAGGATGGCGCCTTCACCGGAGAAGCCACGCGAATGCTGGGGCGACAGGGTGAGGACGTAGCGCATCCCGGGGAGTTCCAGTTCCCACACGCTCGACACAGGGCCGCTTCCGGTGGAGACGGCCGGCCCGTACACGCGCATGGCCTTGGCGAAGCGCAGCAGCGGCAGCATCGTCCGCAGGCGGTCGGGCCCCGCCAGGCACACCGCGCCCGGCGCCGGACGGGACGACATCCGCAGCGTCCGCCCGGCGGGCACCGCCCACAGCGCCTCCCGCGCGCGCTTGGGCAGGGACCGCAGGAACCGCACCGCGTCCGGGCCCTTCAGCTCGCCGCGCAGATCGAACCCGGCCGTGATGACCTGGACCTCGGCGAACCCCCGGAGCCACCGGTCGGGGAGCGGGACCTTCTTCTCCACGACGGCGCCGTCCAGCGTGGTCACGGCCAGTTCCTCGGCGCCGACCGCCAGATGCAGCGGATCGGACCCTCCCACGCGGGCGAGGGCCTCGCGCAGGGGGCCGTTGACGTCGACGTTCGTCGTACCGCGTTCGTGGACTTCGCCGTCCAGCGCGGGCTCCAGCACGTCCAGCCTGGCGTACACGCCGCCGCACGCGGAGAACGACTCCATCCGGATCCGGTCGCCGTTGCAGGTGACGACCGGATCCCGGAAGGACGTCGGGCGCGGCTGGAAGTACCGGGTCTGGGCGACGTCGGCCAGGGCCAGCAGGGCCGCCGCGGCGGGCGCCGCCTGGGTGAGGACGCCGCTGAAGAAGTGCGGATGGGCCTGCGGTCCGCTGCTCGTCGTCCCGCCGGACGTGGACAGGCCCAGAAGGCCCGCGTCCAGCCCGGACGGCCGCGTGTACGTGTACGACTGCGCGGCGCCGGCCGCCGCTGTGCTGCTCGCCATGCCCGAGAACGTAGAGCGCGCCTCGGACAAATCATGTGATCAGTCGGTCTGCCCCGGGAAGAGCAGGGCGAGCTCGCACGGGTAGGCGCCGATCAGGCGGAGCTCGTCGTCGGTGAGCGGCCGGCCCGTCTGGGCGTTGCAGATCTGGACGAGCTTGAACGCGAGGTCGTCGTCCACCGGCTCGATGCCCAGCCCGTCCATGACGTGCCGGAAGCCGGCCTTGCCGCCGTACTCGCCGGTGAGGACGACGCGTCCGGGACGGGTGTGCCAGTCGTCCGGGAAGGGGCCGAGGGTCTCCTCGTCGTACAGCTCGTAGTTGCCGTGGTCCTTGAGCGCGCCGTCCGCGTGGATGCCGGACTCGTGCGCGAACGCGTTTCGCCCCACGCCGACCTGGTTGTAGGGGAGCGGCTGGCTGAAGGCGTAGCTCGCCCACAGCGCGAACCGCCGCGCCCACGACAGGTCGATCGGGTCGCCGATCTCGATGCCGCGCTCCTCCAGCCCGAACCCGTGCCGGAACGCGAGGATGGTCGACAGCAGGTCCGCGTTGCCGGAGCGCTCACCGATGCCGTTCACGCACGTGTTGATCCACGCGTCCTGGCCCGCCTCCAGGTCGCCCAGGGCGCCGCTGATGGAGTTGGCCACGGCCAGGCCGAGGTCGTTGTGGCAGTGGGTCTCGACGGGCATCTCCACGGCGGACGCCAGTTCGGCGAATCGCTCCTTGACCCGGTCGGGGGTGTCGCCCCCGATGGTGTCGCAGTACCGGACGCGGTCGGCGCCGGCATCCTTGGCGGCGAGGGCGAACTCCTTGAGGAAGCCGGTGTCGGTGCGGGAGCCGTCCTCGGCGTTGACCGCGACGGTGCGCGCCCCGCCCGCCTTGGCCGCGCGGACGGCCGCGACCATCTCCCGGACGATCGCCGCGCGGTCCAGCCGCCCCCGGAACTTGTTGGCGATCATGTAGTCGGACGTCGAGATCGACAGGTTGTAGTGGGCGAGGCCGGTGCCGCCCGCCCGCACCCGGACGGCCTTCTCGACGTCCCCCGCCACGCCCCGGCACCAGCCAGAGAGCCGCAGGCCGCCGAACGCGCCCGCCTCCGCCAGCGCGATCTGCGCCCGCACGTAGGGGACCTCGTGGAACAGGAACGGGAAGCCGATCTCCGACTGCGCCGCGCCGAGCCGTCCCAGGTAGAAGTTGACCATCGTCTTGCCGAACTTGGACAGCCCGGTGCGGGCCGTCTGGACGCCGTCGCGGTTGGTGACGTCCAGGAAGTGAATCTGAGGCATGCCCACAGGTTGACATCGCAATCTACATGTATCAATATTGACGATAATCAATACTCAGAGGCGGGAACCGTGGAGAACGAGCAGGTCGGCGGATGGATCGACGCCAAGGCCGCCGCCGAGCGGCTCGGTGTGAAGCCCGCCACGCTGTACGCGTACGTGAGCCGCGGCGTGCTGCGCCGCCGGCACGCCGCGGACGGGCGCCGCAGCCTCTTCGACGCGGCCCAGGTGGAGGAGCTGGCCCGGCGCGGGAGGCCGCGCCGCCCGCCCGGCCCGGGGGAGCTCGCGATCGAGTCGGCGATCACCGCGCTCGGCGCCGACCGGCCCTACTACCGGGGCCGCGACGTCCTGGCCATGGCCGGGTCCCGGACGTTCGAGGACGTCGCCGGCTGGCTCTGGACGGGCGAGGACGCGGCCGGCGGGGACGCGGCGGGCGCCGCGCCCTGGCGGCCCAGCGGGGAGGGCGTCGCGGCGGCCGTCGCCGCCCAGTCCGGCCTGCCCGCCGGCCTGCTCCCGCTCGACCGGCTCCAGCTGATCGTCACGGCGCTCGCCGCCACCGACCCGCTGCGCCACCACCTCGGCGCCGAGGGCGTCACCGCGACCGGCCGGGCGCTGGTCTCCGGCCTCGTCGAGGCGCTGCCGCCGGCCGCCGGACCGGCGTCCGGCGCGGGACGGCCGCCCGGTGCGGGAGGCGTCGCCGAGCGGCTCTGGAGCCGGCTGTGCCCGCACCCGCCCGAGCCGGGCGGCGGCCTGCCGCGCGCCTTCGAGGCCGCCATGATCCTGCTCGCCGACCACGAGCTGGCCGCGTCCACGGTCGCCGCGCGGGTCGCCGCGTCCGTGCGCGCCGACCCGTACGCGGTCGTCGCGTCCGGGCTCGGCGTGCTGAGCGGCCCGCTGCACGGCGGCGCGTCCTACGCGGCGGAACGGCTGATCGCCGAGGTCGCCGAACCGGTGGAGGCGGCCCGGGTGCTGGGCGAGCGGCTGCGCGGCGGGGAGCGCATCCCCGGGTTCGGGCACGGCGTCTACAAGTCGGGGGACGCCCGCTTCACCCTGCTGATCGGCCTCGTCCGCGCCGCGGCGCCCGGGCACGAGCGGCTCGCCGCCGCCGACGCCGTGCTGGCCGAGGCGGAGCGGCGCCGGCTGCCCGCGCCGAACGTCGACTTCGCGCTCGCGGCGCTGGGCGCGGTCGCCGGCCTCGTCCCGGGCGCCGGGGAGGCGCTCTTCGCCGTCGCGCGCACCGCCGGATGGCTCGCGCACGCGCTGGAGGAGTACGCCCGCCGCGGCCCGCTGCGCCCCCGCGCCGTCTACGTGGGCCCACCCCCGCCCGAACCGGCGCCCAAGAGCCGGCGCCCTTGAGTCAGTCCTCGTGAGCCGGTCCTCGTGAGCCGGTACGGGGTCGGGGCCGGACCTCGGGGAACCGGGGGTAGGCTCGGTGCCGTGCGACGGTTCCTCACTCCAGGCTGGCTCGGGTTGCACGCGCTCGCGATCGTGCTGTGCGGCGCGTTCATCGGGTTCGGCTGGTGGCAGTTCGACCGCGCCCAGTCCGGCAACGACCGCAGCTGGGCCTACACGTTCGAATGGCCCCTGTTCGCGATCTTCGTGATCGTGATGTGGGTCAAGATGATCCGGGACGAGCGGGACGGCGTGGCCCCCGCGCCGAAGGTGATCGAAGAGCCCGCCGAAGCCGCGGTCAAGCGGGAGCTGATCAAGCGGCACGAGGAGGAGGACCCCGCCCTCGCGGCCTACAACCGCTACCTCGCCCGGCTCAACTCCGAGAGCCGCGGAGGCCGCTGACCCCTCGCGCGGGTCCCGCCCGGGGCGCCGGGCCCGCCGAACGAAAGGTGTGTTCCCGTGGAAGGCGCGGTCACCAGGTACCGGATCCTGGCGCTGATCGTCGGCACGCTGCTGCTGCTGCTGACGGTCGGGATGGTCCTCAAGTACGGGCCGACCGACATGCCGGAGATGGTGGGCATCGTGTCGCCCATCCACGGCCTTTTCTACATGGTCTACGTGGCGCTGGCGTTCGACCTGTGGCGGCGCACCGGCTGGCCGCTCGGCAAGATGGTGCTGATCGTCCTCGGGGGCGTCGTGCCGCTGATGACCTTCTTCGTCGAGCGCAAGGTCGTCCGCGAGGCGCGCGCACTGCCCGCGGCCAAGCCCGGGACCGAGACCGAGACCGACGCCGAGACCGAGGCGCAGCCGAGCGTCTGACCCGCCGCGGGGTCTGGTGCGCGGCCCTCCGTTCGCCTAACGTTTGACTCAGTCAAACATTAGGAGGCCGCGCCATGGAGGTGACCGCCGAGGACATCGGCACGGTCCGCGCGTTCAACCGCTTCTACACCGGGGTCATCGGGGTGCTCGGCGAGGGGCTCGTCCGCTCGCCCTACTCGCTGACCGAGGCGCGGGTGATCTTCGAGCTGGCCCAGCGGGGGGACGCGGAGGTCCTCGCGCTGCGCCGCGCGCTCGGCCTCGACGCCGGGTACCTCAGCCGGATGCTGGCCCGCTTCGAGGCCGACGGGCTGCTCGTGCGCGAGCGCGCCGCAGGCGACGCCCGCCGCCAGATCGCCCGGCTCACCCCGCGCGGCCGCGCGGTGTTCGCCATGCTGGACGAGCGGACCGCCGCGGAGATCCGCGGTCTGCTGGACGGCCTGCCCGCCGCCGACCGCGGCCGCCTGCTCGCCGCGATGCGCACCGTCCACGGCATCCTCGGCGACCGCCCGGGGCCGGACGGCGGCGGGCGCGCCGTCCTGCGGCCGCTGCGCCCCGGCGACCTCGGCTGGGTGGTCGAGCGCAACGGGGCCCTGTACGACGCCGAATGCGGCTGGGACCGCACCTATGAGGCGCTCGTCGCCTCGGTCGTCGCCGACTACGTCCGCGACCACGATCCGGAGCGGGAGAACGCGTGGATCGCCGAGGCCGGCGGCGTCCGCCTGGGCGGGGTGTTCTGCGTGCAACGTGCGGAGGGCGTCGCGCAACTGCGGCTGCTGCACGTCGAGCCGGACGCCCGCGGCCTGGGGGTCGGTGCCGCGCTCGTCGACGCGTGCGTCGGCTTCGCCGCCGCGGCCGGCTACGCCGAGATCATGCTGTGGACGACGGCGCTCCAGCGTCCGGCGCACCGCCTCTACGAGCGGGCCGGGTTCGTGCTGGCGGAGGAGGAGCCGCCCGTGGAGCGCTTCGGCGACGTCGTCCACGGGCAGGTCTGGCGGAAGAGGCTGTGAGCCGGGGCCCCGGGGGGGGGGGCGGGCCCCCCCCCC
>NZ_JBEYTW010000104.1:0-30901 GCF_040643275.1 Spirillospora sp. NPDC047418 | reverse complement strand
TCAGATCAACGGCTTGACGAACCGCCGGATGCGGGCCCGCATGTCCGGTGGTGTGAGAGGAGGGCCGGGCGACCCGGCCCTCCTACTCGATTCCGCAACGGGAATGCAGCACGGGAAAGCCATCAGCGGAAGACAACGAAACTAGCACTGTCCAAACGGCCACCCGCCGGACGGTAGTTCCCCGCTCGGATCGACCGACACGGGAATCGACCTGGCTCGCATCTGCGGCTGGAGTATCAGAGGGCGGCCCGGCGGCGCGGTCGATGCGGAGCAGAAACCGGCGCCGGACGTGTCCAGGATCTGGCAGGACCTGGTCCGTTACTTGGTGAGACAGGGGACCGGGCGACCATCACGGGTCACCCGATATGACCAGCACCAACGAGCAGCACCCGACACCCGCCAGTGCCGCGCGGCAGCTCCTGCCGCTCACCGTCTGGCTCTGCCCGGACGACACCGCCGACCAGCCCACCCACGACGCTCAGGACTGCCGGGGCCCCGCCCACCGAGCACCACGCACCCGGACCTGTGAACGGCACCTGGGCACCATCAGCTCCGGGCTCGCGCGCCACCTCATCGCCACCACCACCGGTGAAGGCGAGGTGATCGCCGAGGCGTTCACCACCAACTCCGCCGTCCTGCGCGCGGCGGCCGGACTCGACCGGCGCGCGGTCGGGTGCGTCCCGCACTTCCCTCTCGCCCAGCACATCGGCGCGCGACTGCGTGCCCACCTGCCGCACGACCACCTCGGCCGAGTCGCGATGCGGCCCTGCCGCGCCGACCAGATGCATCGCGGGATCGCCGACCACTCCGGACATGTCGCGCTGGTCATCGCGGCCCCGCCCACGGTCGGCAGCCGTACCGCCGAGTCGAAGCCGAGACGGGCGCGGGGAGCCTGTCCGGCGTGCCTGTCGGACGTCCTGACCGGCAGCGCCTTTCACGCCCAGGCGTTCCTGTCGGCCGCCTACCGGGTCCTGCGGCCCGGGGGCCACCTTGCCGTTGTGACCACCGCGCGGCACCACAACGGGCACCTCATCGATCCAGCGCCGGGGATCATCCGCGAGGCCCGCAAGGCAGGGTTCCGCTACAGCCAGCACATCATCGCCGTCCGCGTCCCCGTCGAGGGCGACACCCTTCTCATCCAGGCGGACCCCGGCAGCCTCGGGCAGCTCCGCGACATCCGCTCCCGGGCTCTGCCACCGGCGGCCCGAGTCCACGCCGACGTCTGCATCCTCACTCGACCGGGCAACAGCGGTCAGGAAGGCGACCGATGAAGACGAGCTCTCACACCGAGACCCGCAAGCTCGCGTCCGTGCTGCTCACCGGGCAGCAGCCCTCACGCCTCCAGCGCAAGGGCCGCTACACGCCCGAGTCGATGACGCACCCGGCCAAGATGCTTCCCGCGATCGCCGCCCAGGTCATCGCCACCTACACCGAGCCCGGCGACCTAGTGATCGACCCCATGTGCGGCATCGGAACCACCCTGGTCGAAGCCGTTCACCAGGGCCGTCACGCCACCGGCATGGAGTACGAAGCCCACTTCGCGCAAATGGCTGCAGGTAACCTCCGCCACGCCCGGACCCAAGGAGCCACCGGCAACGGACAGGTCGTCCACAGCGACGCCCGCAACATCGCCACCGCCCTCGCCGACCTCACCGGAACCGCCGCACTCGTGCTGACCTCCCCTCCATACGGAGCTACCACCCACGGGCAGGTATGCACCGGCCGAGACAACGGCGGCGGAAAGATCGACAAGGCCCACCACCGCTACTCCACCGACCGCCGCAACCTCGCCCACCGCCCGACCGCCGAACTCGTCGCCGGGTTCGGACAGATTCTCACCGGATGCGCGGCCCTCCTTCGCCCCGGCGGAATCATCGCGGTCACCGTCCGCCCCTTCCGCCTCGCCGGCGAACTCGTCGACCTACCGGGCCAGGTCATCACCACCGCCGAAGACAACGGCCTGGCCCTGGCTGACCGGTTCGCCGCCCTGCTGTGCGGACTCCGCGACGGGCAGATCGTCACCCGCGCTTCGTTCTTCCAGATGATCGAATCCCGCCGCCTCCGCGAACACGGCATCCCCGCCATGGCCACCGCCCATGAGGACCTACTGCTGTTCCAGGTGCGCACGGAACTGCGTCCCGGAGGCGGTTGGTGAAGCTCCATCGTGGTTCCGGTGAGCAACCCGGCTGCTCGCCGAGCATGTGGTCGCCGCGCAGCCCCACGGGCTTGACGGGGCTTGACCTTGCCCAACGAGGTCGGGCTGGATCGACCGGCCGATTCCGGTTCGGCAGCGCCACCGGAACGGGCGGGGCCGTCACTCGATGAGCACCCCGGACAAGAGAAAACGACGGATCCGGGTCTCGACGCCGGACGAGCCACCACGGCTCACACCGGACGCGGCTCATGTCCTGCTGCGGATAGTGCTCAACGCACGCTCCCGCCCAGGCCCGGACTCCAAGCGCCAACAGGAGAACAACAAATGACAGTGTCGAATGTGCCGCTGCCGCAGGCGGCCGTTCAGCAGCAGGGGTTGAGGTTCGCCTTCTACGGGCGGGTCTCGACCGAGGACAACCAAGACCCAGCCGCATCACGTGCCTGGCAACTCCGCCGCGCGACGGGCCTCGTCGAGCCCAAGCACGGCACGATCGTCGCCGAGTACTTCGACATCGACAAGTCCCGCTCGATCCCATGGGCCCGCCGCCCACAAGCCTCCGCGCTGATCGAAGCGCTCAAAAACCCGGCCCGCGACTTCGACGCGGTCGTCGTGGGCGAGCCGCACCGGGCCTTCTACGGCAACCAGTACTCGCTCACGTTCCCGCTGTTCGAGCACTTCAAGGTGCCGCTATGGGTGCCCGAGGTCGGGGGCGCGATCGACCCGGCCAACGAAGCCCACGACATGATCATGGGCGTCTTCGGTGGCCTGTCCAAGGGCGAGCGCAACCGGATCAAGATCCGAGTCCGGTCAGCGATGGCCGCGATCACCGCGACCGAAGGCCGTTACCTGGGCGGACGCCCGCCCTACGGGTACGAGTTGATCGACGCCGGACCGCACCCCAACCCGGCCAAGGCCGCAGACGGCAAACGTCTCCGCCGCCTCGTCCCTCACCCGGCCTACTCGCTGGTCGTGAAGTGGATCTTCGCCCAGTTCATCGGCGGGCGGGGCATCTTCGACATCGCCGAGGAACTCACCCGTGAAGGCGTCCCGTCCCCGTCTGCGGCCGACCCGACCCGCAACCAGCACAGGGTCCAGGTGGCCTGGTCGAAGTCGGCCGTGCGGGTCATCATCACCAACCCGCGCTACACCGGCCGCCAGGTCTGGAACAAGCAACGCAAGGATGAGGTCCTGCTCGACGTCGACGACGTCGCCCTCGGTCACACCACCAAGCTGCGCTGGAACGACCGTACGCAGTGGGTCTGGTCCGAGCAACAAGCCCACGAACCGCTCGTGTCGGTCGAGGACTTCGAACGTGCCCAAGCCATCCTGGCCTCACGCGGGCACGGGCCCGCGACGCACAAGCCGCACCGGACCCGGCGCCCCTACGCGTTCCGCGGCTGTTTGCACTGCGGATACTGCGAACGCAAGATGCAGGGCAACTGGAACAACGACCAGGCGTACTACCGGTGTCGGTTCCCGGCCGAGTACGCGCTCGCCAACAAGGTCGTCCACCCCAAGGTCGTCTACCTGCGCGAGGCCGAGATCATCGAGGACATCGACACCTGGCTCGTCACCGCGTTCTCACCGGCTCGGATCAAGGCCACGATCGAGGCCATGGCTGCGCAGGTCAGCGGTACCGAGAACACGGCCGTGACCCACCTTCGCAAGCAGCTCGCCACGTGCCACCAGCAGCTGAACCAGTACCGCGCCGCGCTCAACGCGGGCGCCGACGCCGCCCAGGTCGCGAAATGGATCAACGAGACGGAACAGGAACGCGCCCGGCTGGAAGGCGAGCTGAACGCCGTCCCAGCAGACCAGGCGATCAGCAGCGACGGGCTCGCGGAGCTACTGCACCAGACCGGCGAACTCGCTAACGCGGTCGTCCGCGCGCACCCGGATGACAAGGCGGATCTCTACGCGAAGCTGGGGCTGACGATGACGTACTACCCCCAGAAACAGCTTGTGGAAGCCAAGGTGGTCCCGGCTTCCACATGTGCAAATGGTTTGTGTCCGAGGGGGGACTTGAACCCCCATGCCCCGTAAAGGGCACTAGCACCTCAAGCTAGCGCGTCTGCCTATTCCGCCACCCGGACCTGGTCGCAGGCCGCAGCGCGGCTGCGGCGGGCTTCACTGTACCAAAGGAGAGGAGTCGCGGCGAAGTCGATCGCCGGGCACCATGGGACGGTACGTGAGAGGCGAGGTGATCACTGTGGTTCGGCAGCCGACCGCTGAGGACGAGGTCGTCCGGCTCTGCCAGGAGCTCATCCGGATCGACACCAGCAACCCCGGCGATCATTCGGGGCCGGGGGAGCGGGGCGCGGCGGAGTACGTCGCGGAGAAGCTCGACGAAGTCGGGCTGGAGTCGCGGATCTTCGAGTCGCATCCGGGGCGGGCGAGTCTCGTCGCGCGGATCGAGGGCGAGGATTCGGGACGGGACGCGCTGCTGCTGCACGGGCATCTCGATGTCGTGCCGGCGCGCAAGGAGGACTGGACGCGGGATCCGTTCGGGGGCGAGATCGCGGACGGGTGCGTCTGGGGCCGCGGCGCCGTCGACATGAAGGACATGGACGCGATGATCCTCGCGGTCGTGCGGCAGCGGCTGCGGGAGGGGCGCAAGCCGCCGCGGGACGTCGTGCTCGCGTTCCTGGCCGATGAGGAGGCCGGGGGCAAGTGGGGTGCGCAGTGGCTGGTGGAGGAGCATCCCGAGCTGTTCGAGGGGTGCACCGAGGCCGTGGGGGAGGTCGGCGGGTTCAGCCTGACCGTGCCCGGTGACCGGCGCATGTACTTGATCGAGACGGCGGAGAAGGGCATCGCGTGGATGAACCTGACCGCCCGGGGGACGGCCGGGCACGGGTCGATGGTGCATCCGGACAACGCGGTCACCGCTCTGGCGGGGGCGGTGGAGAGGTTGGGGTCGCACGAGTTCCCGGTGCGGCTGACGAAGTCGGTGCGGGCGTTCCTGGAGCGGGCCTGCATGGCGTACGGGGTGGAATTCGATCCGGAACATCCCGAAAAGTGCCTTGCCGAGATCGGGCCGCTGGCGCGGATGATCGGGGCGACGCTCCGCAATACGCTCAATCCGACGCGGCTGGACGCCGGGTACAAGACGAATGTGATCCCGCAGAGCGCCACGGCTCAGGTGGATGGACGGTTTCTGCCCGGATATGAGGAGGAGTTCTTCGCAGTCGTGGACGAACTTCTCGGTCCGGACGTCCAGCGTGATTTCGTCCACCACGACCAGGCGCTCGAGACGGACTACGAGGGGGCGCTCGTCGCGGCGATGGAGGCCGCGCTGACCTCGGAGGATCCCGGCGCCCTGCCGGTGCCGTACTGCCTGAGCGGCGGGACGGACGCCAAGTCGTTCGCGCGGCTCGGAATGCGCTGCTTCGGCTTCGCGCCCCTGCAATTGCCCCCAGAGTTGGACTTTTCCGGAATGTTCCATGGGGTCGACGAGCGCGTTCCGGTGGACGGGCTGCGCTTCGGCGTCAGAGTCCTCGACAAATTCCTCGACCGCTCCTGAATTTGCCCTCTCCAATGCGCTCCGTGGTGCTACCGTTACCTTTCGTTGAGGACGGTTCGGTCGCAGCGGAGGGTGTTCGGTGGCAGGCGGCGCGGCACAGATCCGGATGGTCCCCGTCCGGCCGCGTCGCGTCGCCGCCGGGCGGGCCGTCCAGCGGATGCTCGTCCTCGGCGGGCTGCTGATCGCGGGCTGGCTCCTCGGGTGCGCGGCGCAGTCCGCGCACGCCGACGAGCTTCCGCCGCCGGCGGCCGATGTCGTGGCGCAGGCCCCCGTGGTGGGGCATGCGGTCACGGCCGTCCATGAACGTGAGCCGGTGCGCCGGGTGGTGCGCGCCGTCGTGGCGAAAGCGCCCCGAACGGTGACGCCGGAGCCCGCGACGCAGCCGGTGCAGGGGGACGTATCGGTCCTACCGGTGGCCGGGCACCCGGACGGGGTATCGAAGGTCGTGTCCGCCGCCCCGGCATCGCAGGTGCAGCGGCGGCCTCATGACCGCGGTGCGCCCACGGTTTCCCAGGTTTCCCGGACGCGGCCGTCCCTCGGGCATGTGACGCACCACGCCGTCCGGCACCCCGCCGTGCCCGCGCCTCAGCAGCACGGTGATCACTCGGCCGCCGGCGGTCTCGCCATCGGCGGCCTCACCGCCGGGTTCCCCACCACCGGCAACTGGGCTCCGGCCCCGCCGCGCGCGTCGGTCGCGCACGTCGTCGGCGCGATCCCCCCGGCCGTCCGCGCCGCCGCGGACGAGCCGTCCTTCGCGCCCGACTAGATCCCTTTCACAGACTCCGGACGCGTGCCCGTGCGGCTCGGGCGCGCGGCTCCGGCCACTCGCCGCGCCCTGCGGCGCGGCACCTCATCCCCCTGAGACCCACGGGACACGTGCGTCTCCACCACTCTCCCCGAAACGGAGCATCATGCGAACGCGGGCAAAAGGCATATCTCGTGCCGCGGTGTTCGCCGCGGGCTTTGTCGCCCTCGGCGTCACCGCCATCCCGTCCAACGCCTTCGCCGACGTGACGAGCGGCAACGGCGGCATCCTGAGCGGCAACCAGGTCGACGCGCCGATCTCGGCGCCGGTCGACGTGAGCGGCAACGCCGCCGCCCTGCTCGGGACCGGCAGCGCCACGTCCCACGGCGGCGCCACGGTCCACCAACGCGGCGGGAACGGCCAGCAGACCTCGGGTGCGCACGGCATCGCGTCCGGCAACCAGGTCGACGCGCCGATCTCGGTGCCGGTGAACGTCTGCGGCAACGCGGTCGGCGTCCTCGGGCACGCCGACGCGGGCTGCACCGGCGGCGCCAAGGCCACCGGCGGCGGCAAGAGCGGCCAGGTCACCGACGGGGCGCACGGCGTCATCGCCGGAAACCAGGTCAACGCGCCGATCTCCGTCCCGGTGGACGTGTGCGGCAACGCCGTCGCGATCGCCGGGGACGCGGTGGCCGGCTGCGAGGGCGGTTCCGTCGTCAAGCACGCCGGAAACACCGGGTCCGGGCAGCAGGCGTCCGGAATCTTCGGGGTCGGCTCCGGCAACCAGGGCAACCTTCCGATCAGCGTGCCTGTGGACGTGTGCGGCAACGCGGTCGGCAGCGGGGCGGCGTCCTGCGCGGGCGGCGCGTCCGTCCACGACGGCGGCCACGGCACGGTCCGCCAGACCACGGACGGCGCCGTCGGGATCATCGCCGGAAACCAGGTCAACGCCCCGATCAGCATCCCGGCGACCGTCTGCGGCAACGCGGCGGGAGTGGTCGGCCAGGCGTGGGCGTTCTGCGAGGGCGGCGCCCACGTGCACGGCCCGCACGACGGTTCCGGCACGCAGACGTCCGGTGGCACCGGCGTCGGCGGCGGCAACCAGGTGGACGCGCCGGTCCAGATCCCCGCCGAGGTCTGCGGCAACGCCGCCGCGATCGTCGGCACCGCCTCGGCCCTGTGCGAGGACGCCCCCGGCTACGGCGGCGACGACGGCTACGGCGATGACGACGGTTACGGCGGGTACTACCGGGCGACCGGCATCCCGATCTCGACCGCCTTCCCGGCCCTCCCCGGGGTGGCGACCGACCTGCCCACCACGCCCGGCGCCCTGCCGAGCCTGCCGCCGGCGAACGGGCGCAAGGCCCCCGGCAACGTCCTCACCACGGACGGCATCGCATCCGCGGCGAACGGCGTGCTCGCGAACAACACGCTGCCCGGAAGCGGGGCCCTCTCCTCTGTGCAGCCGGACGGCCTTGCCGCGACGGGGGACCTCGTCCGCACGGTCGGTCTGTCCAGGCTGGTGGGCCTGCCCATGGCGAACCACCGCGCGCAGGGCGGCCTGCCCGGCACCGACGACGTCGTGGCGCCGAACGCGCTCCCGAAGCTGGACGGCGACTCCGCCCTGAACGGCCGACGCGTCCCCGCGGACCTGTCCGCCGCGCACGGCATCCTCCCGGCGAACGCGCTGCCCCAGGGCCTGACCCTGAACGGCCTCTCCACCGCGGACACCGCCGGAACGAACGGGCTCCTCCCGGCCGCCGCTCCGCTGCCCGACCTGGCAACCCGCCGCGCGAAGGGTGGCCTCCCCGGCGCCGACGGCCTGGTCCCCACGAACACGCTGCCCGAGCTGGACGGCGCGTCCACGCTGGACGGCCGGCGCGTGCGCGACGGCCTGCCCGGTGTCGGCGGCCTGGTTCCGGCGAACGCGGTGCCGGGGCTGGACGGCCGGCGTGTGCACGACGGGCTGCCCGGTGTCGGTGGGCTCGTTCCGGCGGGACTGCTGCCGGGTGTCGGTGGGCTGGTTCCGGCGGGACTGGTGCCCGGGGCCGGGGGGCCGGTGCGCGGTGCGGGTGTGGCGCGGCAGGGCGGGGCGCCCGTCGCGGTCTCGGTGCTCGACGCGCGGGCGCTGCCGGGCGGTGGCGTCGTGCGGAGGCCGATCGGGCTGCGGGCCGTCGACGCGCTGCGGTCACCCGCCCGCGCCGTGGTGCCCGCCACGCCGGTCGCGGGGCACGAGATCGTCCCGGTGACGGGCGAGATCGGGCCGGTGCGGAACGTCGCGGCCCGGGAGACGGTCTCGGACGGGGCCGGGTCGCTGTGGGCGTTCGCCGCGAGCGGGGTGCTGGGTGTGCTGGCCGGGGCGCTGACGCTGGCGCGTCGGGTCCGGCTGGACGGGCGCCGCTGAGCGGGGGCGCCCGGTAGATCTTCGCCCGTCCCGGAGGCGCGGTCCGGGGCGGGCGAAGCCGTGCCACGGTAGGTCGGAAGCCGTGCCACGGTACGTCAGGGGGGTGCTACGCTCCGCCCCGGAACGGTCAGAACGTGCGGACGGCGCGGATGACCTTGCGGCGGAGTTGAATACGGCGGCGCCCGTCCGGGTAGAGGCGCAACCGATCGATCTCCCAGCCGTCGCGTTCCGCGTGCTCGGTCAGGATCTGCCGGGCGGTATCGCGCGTGGTACCGCGGGGCAGTGACAGGACGAGGTAGGTGTACTCCGCCATTGCGACCATTATTACCTGGTCTACCGTGCGTACGGCACCCTACGGTGGCGTCCCGGTCCGCGCGGCGCCCGGCGGCATGTCATCCTGTCTGGGGCGCGGGGCGGTGAGAATCCCGTCTTCCGATGGGCGGCATGAGGGTCGAGGTGTGCGCGGGTATGAACGCGCCGTCCTGCGGCGTTGTACGAAGCCGGTAAGAAAGAGCCTGTGTAAGAGGATCGAGACAGCGAGGTTGGAGCGACTGTGCCAGCCAAGAACGGCACCGCGAAGGGCAACGGCGCGGGTACGCGCCTGGTGATCGTCGAGTCGCCCGCGAAGGCGAAGACGATCGCGGGGTACCTGGGCCGCGGCTACATCGTGGAGTCCAGTATCGGCCACATCCGGGACCTCCCGGGGAGCGCCTCCGAGGTGCCGGCCAAGTACAAGGGCGAGCCGTGGGCGAAGCTCGGCGTGAACGTCGAGCGCGAGTTCGAGCCCCTCTACGTGGTCAACACCGACAAGCGGCAGCAGGTCCAGAAGCTGAAGAAGCTGCTGGCCGAGGCCGACGAGCTGTTTCTCGCGACGGACGAGGACCGCGAGGGCGAGGCGATCGCCTGGCACCTCCAGGAGGTCCTGAAGCCGAAGGTCCCCGTGCACCGGATGGTCTTCAACGAGATCACCAAGGACGCGATCCAGCGCGCCGCCGCGAATCCCCGCGAGCTGAACATGCCGCTGGTGAACGCGCAGGAGACGCGCCGCGTCCTGGACCGCCTCTACGGGTACGAGGTCAGCCCCGTCCTGTGGAAGAAGGTCATGCCGAAGCTGTCGGCGGGCCGCGTCCAGTCGGTGGCGACGCGGCTGGTCGTCGAGCGTGAGCGGGAGCGGATCGCGTTCGTCCCCGCCCACTACTGGGACATCGCGGGCCAGTTCGACACCGGCAAGGAGGACGAGCCCAAGGTCTTCAAGGCCGGGCTGGTCAGCGTGGACGGCAAGCGCGTCGCGCAGGGCCGCGACTTCGCCTCCGACGGCACCCTGAAGACCAGGGACGCGCTGCACCTGGACGAGGAGGCCGCGCGGGCCCTGGCCGAGCGGCTGCGCGGCCGCCCGTACGAGGTCAAGTCGGTCGAGCCGAAGCCGTACACGCGGCGCCCGTACCCTCCCTTTCGGACGACGACCCTCCAGCAGGAGGCCAGCCGCAAGCTGAACTTCTCCGCGAAGTACACGATGTCGGTCGCGCAGAAGCTGTACGAGAACGGCTTCATCACCTACATGCGCACCGACTCGATCACGCTGTCGGAGACGGCGATCACGGCGGCGCGCCGGCAGGCGGCGGCGCTGTTCGGCGGCCAGTACGTCCCGGACAAGCCGCGCGTCTACGCGTCCAAGGTCAAGAACGCGCAGGAGGCGCACGAGGCGATCCGCCCGGCGGGCGACACCTTCCGCACCCCGGCGGAGACGGGGCTGAGCGGCGACCAGTTCCGGCTGTACGAGCTGATCTGGAAGCGGACGATCGCGTCCCAGATGAAGGACGCGCTCGGCCAGTCGGTGTCGATCCGGGTGACCGGGCTGTCGACGCGGAACGAGCGCGCCGAGTTCGGTGCGACCGGGAAGACGATCACGTTCTACGGGTTCCTGAAGGCGTACGTGGAGAGCGCCGACGACCCGTCCACCGACCGTGACGACCAGGAGCGGCGGCTGCCGAACCTGGCCGAGGGCGACCCGCTGACCGCGAACGCGGTGGACGCCGAGGGCCACTCCACCCGCCCGCCGGCCCGCTACACCGAGGCCAGCCTGGTCAAGGAGCTGGAGGAGCGGGAGATCGGGCGGCCGTCGACGTACGCCTCGATCATCGGGACGATCCTGGCCCGCGAGTACGTGTTCAAGAAGGGCACGGCGCTCGTCCCGTCGTTCCTGGCGTTCGCCGTGACGAACCTGCTGGAGCAGCACTTCGGCAACCTGGTCGACTACGACTTCACCGCCCACATGGAGGACGGTCTCGACGAGATCGCGCGCGGCGACGCCGAGCGCGTCCCGTGGCTGAACCGGTTCTACTACGGCGACAACGGCGAGGAGGGCCTGCGGGAGCTCGTCGGCGACATCAGCGACATCGACGCCAAGGGCATCAGCTCGTTCCCGATCAAGGGCACCGACATCGTGGTGCGGGTCGGGCGGTACGGCTCCTACCTCGACCGGGACGGCGAGCGCGTCAACATCCCCGACGACATCGCGCCGGACGAGCTGACCGGGGAGAAGGCGGAGGAGCTGCTCGCGCAGCCGTCCGGCGACCGGGAGCTCGGCACCGACCCGGCGACGGGGCACGTGATCGTCGCGAAGTCGGGGCGGTTCGGGCCCTACGTGACCGAGATCCTGCCCGAGGCGCCGCCGCCCGCCGAGGGGAAGAAGCGGACGAAGAAGGCCGACGCCGCCAAGCCGCGCACCGGTTCGCTGTTCAAGTCGATGTCGCTCGACACGATCACGCTGGACGACGCGCTGAAGCTGCTGTCGCTGCCGCGCACGCTCGGTGAGCTGGACGGCGAGCCCGTGACCGCGCAGAACGGCCGGTTCGGCCCCTACATCAAGCGGGGCACCGACAGCCGTTCGCTCGGCTCCGAGGACGAGCTGTTCACGGTCACGCTCGACCAGGCGAAGGAGCTGTTCGCGCAGCCCAAGCAGCGCGGCCGGCGGGCCGCGGCCGCCGCGCCGCTGCGCGAGCTGGGCAAGGACCCGGCGAGCGAGAAGCCGGTGGTGGTGAAGGAGGGCAGGTTCGGCCCGTACGTCACCGACGGCGAGACGAACGCGAGCCTGCGCAAGGGCGACGAGGTCGAGTCGATCACGATCCAGCGGGCCGCGGAGCTCCTCGCGGAGCGCCGCGAGAAGGTGGCCGCGGGTGGCGGGAAGAAGAAGACGACGACCCGGGGCCGAACCTCCGCGAAGTCCGGCTCCTAGGGACATCTACGCCGATACCCTGACCGACATGACCAGAACGGGCGCACCTCGGCCGCACCCCGCAGCGTCACAGCCGCCGGGCGTTTCGTCACCTCCGCCGCCGACGCCGCGCGGGCCGTTCCGGCGGCTCCGGACCGCGCTGTCGCTCGCGGGCCTCGCGCAGTGGCTCAGTGTCCCCGCACTGACCGCGATGGTCGCGATGCTGACCCGCGACGACGACGTGGCCGCGCGGGCGCAGGCGGTCGGCGGCACGCTGGCGCTGATGCTGCTGCCCGCGGTGCTGCTCGCACCGCTCGCCGGCCCGCTCGCCGCGCGCGTCGACCGCCGCCTCATGCTGCTGATCACGGACGTGCTGCGGCTGGTGATCGTCGTCACGGTGCCGCTCGTGGACCTGCTCGCCTGGACGCTCGCCGCCGCGTTCCTGGTCTCCTGCCTGAGCCTGCTCTGGGCGGCGGCGGCGCGCGCGTCGCTGCGCGCCCTGACCCCGGACGAGGAGCCGCGCGCCGCCCGCACCGCGTCCCGCGCGGTCTTCGGCCCGGCCCCGGCCGCCGCCGTGCTGTTCGCGGTCCTCGCCCTGATCGCCGACGGGACGCTCGGCCGCGGCTCCCGCGCCGACCTCGCCCTCTACGTGACGGCCGGGATCTTCGCCGTGTCCGCCGCCGCCGTCGCGATGATCCGGGAGATCCCGGTCACGGCGGTGGTCCCGGTCCCGGCCCCGCTGAAGCTGCTGTTCCAGGGCCCGGGGACGGCCGCCGCGCGCGGCACCGGCGTCGCGATCGCCGCGGCGTCGCTCACGGCGGGCGCGGTCGTCGCCGTCGCCCGCGTCCATGCCGGTGAGCTCGGGGGCGGCGACGCGGGCTACGGGACCGTCCTCGCCGGGCTGGCGTTCGGGCTCGGCTCTGGGATGTTCCTCGGGCCGCGCGCCCTCGTCCCGTTCAGCCGCCGCCGGCTCCTCGGCCTCGCCGTGGTCGCCGCCGCGCTGGCGCTGGTCGTGCTCGCCCTCGTCCAGAACCTGGTCGTCGTCGTGTTCACGGCGGCGTTCCTCGGCGTGTTCGCGGGGGCCGCCTGGTCGACGGCCACCGCCGCGGTGACCGACCCGGACGCGCCCGAGGACGCCCGCCCGGTCGCCTACCTGCGCGCCGTCTCGCTCGTCACCGCGCTGGTCGCGCTCATCGCCGTCCCGCTGGTGGCCGGGGCGCTCGGCGCGCACCGGATCGAGCTGGGCGGCGGCGTCTACGACTTCGCCGGGTCCGGCGCCGCGCTGCTGATCGCGGCGGTCGTCGCGCTGGTGTGCGGGCTGCCCGCGTACCGGCGGCTGGACGACCGGCGCGGCATCCCGCTCGTCCCCGACCTGCGCGCCGCCCTGCACGGCGAGATCTACACGGTGCCGCAGGCCGCCGCGGAGGCGGCCCAGCAGCCCGTCCGCCGGGAGCGCGGCGTGTTCGTCGCGTTCGAGGGCGGCGAGGGCGCGGGCAAGACCACCCAGGCGCGGCTCGCCGCGATCTGGCTCCGCGACCACGGCTACGACGTCGTCACCACGCACGAGCCCGGCGCCACCAAGATCGGGATGCGGCTGCGGGCGATGCTACTCGACCGCGACACGACTGGGCTGTCCGACCGCGCCGAGACCCTGCTGTACGCGGCGGACCGCGCCGACCACATCGCCAACGTGATCCGGCCGGCGATGGAGCGCGGCGCGATCGTCGTCAGCGACCGGTACGTCGACTCGTCCCTCGCCTACCAGGGGTTCGGGCGGCAGCAGCCGGTCGAGGACATCGCCCGCGTCAACGCCTGGGCGACCGGCGGCCTCGTCCCGGACCTGACCGTCCTGCTGGAGATCCCGCCGGCGGCCGGGCTACGCCGGCTGCCCGCCCCCGCCGACCGGATCGAGTCCGAGCCGCAGGACTTCCACGAGCGCGTCCGCGCCGGGTTCCGCGCCCTCGCCGAGGCCGACCCGGACCGCTACCTCGTCCTGGACGCGAGCCGCCCGCAGAGCGAGCTGAGCCGGGAGATCCAGTACCGCATCCGCGAGATCCTCCCCGACCCGGTCCCGGCGGGGACCGAGGACGCCACGAGCACCTTCCCGGCCATCCGCGACTTCTGATCCGCCGATCCGCGTAGCCTCTACCCCATGAGCGTGTGGGACGACCTGGTCGGGCAGGGGCCCGTTGTCGAGCAGCTGTCGTCGGCCGCGGAGGGGACGAGCGGCCTGGCGCACGCGTGGCTGTTCACCGGGCCGCCGGGCGCCGGGCGGTCCGCGGCGGCGCGGGCGTTCGCGGCGGCGCTGCAGTGCCGGGAGACGCCGCGCGGGTGCGGGCACTGCGCGTCCTGCCACCAGATCTTCCAGGGCACGCACGCGGACGTGGAGGTCATCCGCCCGCAGGGCCTGTCGTACGGGGTCAAGGAGGCGCGGGCGCTGGTGCTGCGGGCGGCGTCGGCCCCGACCGGCGGACGCTGGCAGATCGTCCTGTTCGAGGACGCCGACCGGGCCACCGAGGGCGCGGCGAACGCGCTGCTGAAGGCGATCGAGGAGCCGCCCGCCCGGACGGTGTGGCTGCTGTGCACGCCGTCCCCGGACGACCTGCTGGTGACGATCAGGTCGCGGTGCCGCCTGGTGACCCTGCGCACGCCGCCCATCGACGCGGTCGCCGACGTCCTCGCGCTGCGCGACGGGGTGGACCGCGAGACCGCGGACGTCGTGGCGCGGGCCGCGCAGGGGCACATCAGCCGGGCGCGGCGGCTGGCGACCGACGCGCAGGCGCGGCGGCGGCGGGCCGAGGTGCTGGCGGTGCCGCGCCGGCTGACGGCGGTGAGCCCGGCCGTGGCCGCCGCGGACTCGCTCGTCGCGGCGGCGAAGGCGGAGGCGAAGGCGCAGACCGAGGAGCTGAACGAGTCGGAGACGTCGGCGCTGCGGCAGGCGCTGGGCGAGAGCGCGAAGGGTCGGATGCCGCGCGGCACGGCCGGTGCGCTGAAGGAGCTGGAGGCCAGGCAGAAGTCCCGCGCCACCCGGCTGGAGCGCGACTCGCTCGACCGGACGCTGCTCGACCTCGCGTCCTATTACCGGGACGTGCTGACGCTCCAGCTCGGGGCGGGCTCGGAACTGGTCAACGTCGACCTGGGGCCGGAGCTGCGGACGGCGGCGCGGCAGGGCCGTCCCGAGGACACGCTCCGGCGGCTGGACGCGATCATGGCGTGCCGGGAGCGGCTCGCGGCGAACGTCAATCCGCTGCTGGCCGTGGAGGCGCTCACGCTCGCGCTCCGCACCGGCTGATGGGCGCCCTTACAAGAGATCTACCTTTTCGTTATATAACCGTACGCAACTCTCAACTGCCGCACGCGTACCTTCGCCTGGTTTACCCCCACATCCCGGGTTAGCTCCCCACGGCCAGGAGGTCAGCTTTGCGGCGAGCCTTGATTTCCGCCGCGTGCGCCGTCGCCACCATGGCGGCGCTCGCGGTCCCAGCGTCAGCGGAACCGAAACCAGCGCAGGCGAAGGGAGAGATGTCGGAGTACGTCGTTCTTTACAAGGAACGCGTGCCACTCGGCTGGGCCCACCGCGCGGTCCGCGAGGCCGGCGGCAAGATCGTCCATGAGAACCGCGACGTGGGCGTCGCGACCGTCCGCTCGGACAACCCCGAGTTCATCCACGCGGTGATGAACGAGCGGGCGCTGGACGGCGTCGCGCACAACCGGGTCATCGGCGAGGCGCCGAAGACCAAGAAGAAGGCCGCGAAGGTCGAGCGGATGACCGGCACCAAGAGCACGCTGTCGCTCAAGGGCGCCCCGTCCAAGAACGAGGAACCGCTCGCCGACCTGCAGTGGGACATGAAGCAGATCCACGCGACGGCGAACGGCTCGTACAAGAAGGAGCCGGGCGACAAGCGCGTGCTGGTCGGCATCCTCGACACCGGCGTGGACGGCAGCCACCCCGACATCAAGCCGAACTTCAACCGCAAGCTGAGCCGTAACTTCACCCACGACATCCCGACGGACGCCAACGGCAACGAGGTCGACGGCCCGTGCGAGTTCACGTCGTGCGTCGACCCCGTCGACTGGGACGACAACGACCACGGCACGCACGTCGCGTCCACGATCGCCTCGCCCCGCAACGGGCTCGGCATGGCGGGCGTCGCGCCGAACGTCTCGATCGTCAACCTGCGCGTCGGCCAGGACTCCGGCTACTTCTTCCTCCAGCCGACCGTGGACGGCCTCACCTACGCGGCCAAGAACGGCATCGACGTCGTCAACATGAGCTACTACGTCGACCCGTGGCTCTGGAACTGCGGCAACAACCCGGCCGACAGCCCCGAGGACCAGCTCGAACAGCGCACGATCATCAAGGCGACGCAGCGCGCCCTGGACTTCGCGCACGACCGCGGCGTCACGCTGATCTCCGCGGCCGGCAACGACTTCGTCGACTACACCAAGACGAACGAGGACGCCAGCAGCCCGGACTTCCCGTCCACGCCGGGTGAGGCGCCGCACGACCGGACGGTCCCGGCGAGCTGCGTGTCGATGCCGTCCGAGGGCGACCACGTCATCCCGATCTCGGCGACCGGCCCGTCCACCCGCAAGTCGTACTACAGCAGCTTCGGCAACGGGTACGTCGCGGTGGCGGCGCCCGGCGGCGACAAGGTCGACAACGCGGACCAGCGAGCGGACGACAAGGGCGGCATCTGGGCGGCCTACCCCGAGCGTCTCGCGAAGGAGCGCGGCCAGCTGAACGCCGACGGCACGCCGAACGTGCCGAACATCATCCGCAGCTGCAAGGGCGACGACTGCGCCTACTACCAGTCGATCCAGGGCACCTCGATGGCCTCGCCGCACGCGGTCGGCGTCGCCGCGCTGATCGTCAGCAAGTACGGGCACCGGGACCGCCGCGGCGGCCTCACCCTCAGCCCGGACTACGTGGAGCGCGTGCTGCGCGGCACGGCGACCGCCAAGGAATGCCCGAGCCCGCGCACCTTCGAGTACGTCTGGTACACGTCGGCGGGCAAGCAGACGTCGACCCAGACGTGTGAGGGCTCCAAGGAGCAGAACGGCTTCTTCGGGAACGGCATCGTGGACGCGCTGAACGCCGTCGGCCACCGCTGATCCCACCGCTCGACCCACCCCAGGACGCGACCCCCGGCCCCGGCCGGGGGTCGTGTTCTTTGCCCCGCGCCGACCGGCTTGCGAGGCTGTCATGGACGGGCCGCGAGGCCGGAGACGGCGTGTGAGCCGCCCGGTGCCGAACCGGCTGCTCGATGTTCCGACCCCGGAGGAGGAATGATGGGTGAGTCCGACGGGCAGCGCGGAGACACTCCGGACGCGGAGGACGGTCCCCGGCTACCACCCCCGGAGCGGCAGCGGGCGCCGTTCGCGCGCCCGGTCGTGATCGTCGCCGCCGTCGTGATGGCCGTCCTGGTGACGGCGAGCGCGGTCGTCGCCGGCTACCTGGTGCTGCGGGACGAGCCCCGGCGCACCTCCAGTGAGGAGCGCGACGTGGCGGTGTACTTCTGCGTCGTCAGTTCGAGCAACGCCAAATGCAGGAGCCGGGACGCGGCGCAGGGCGAGAAGGACGTGGTCAGGCAGCATGTGGAGGGGATGGCCGGCGTGCTCCGCGTCGAGTACGAGTCGAAGGAGGAGGCCTTCGAGCGATTCGAGAAGACCTTCGCGGATCGCAAGGACCTGTTCGAAGGGGTCACCTCCGGCGACATCCCCGACTCGCTCCGCGTCCGCGTCGCCGACATCGAGGCCGCCGAGGCCCTGAAGGCGGAGGTGGAGGGCGTGCCCGGCGTGGACACCGTCGTCGTCCGGTCCCTTCCTCCCAGGACGTGATCGCCGCCCCCACCGGTCGTGCTCTGCTCTTTTAGGAGTTTCCGGGCGCGGAGGCAACCGGCGGCGCGCGGCGGCGTCTCTGAGACATGGAAATCGAAACGGTGCTTGCCGAGAGGGACGGCCCGGCGGACGGGACGCCCGGCGACGCGACCGCCGCGGTCACCGACCTGTACCGGGGGCACGCGCTCGGGCTGACGCGCCTCGCCCTGGTGATGGTCGGTGACCGCGGGACGGCCGAGGACGTCGTCCAGGAGGCGTTCGCCGGCCTGTACCGGCGCTGGTCCCGGCTGCGCGACCGCGAGAGCGCGCTGACCTACGTCCGCTCGGCCGTGCTGAACAGGTCGCGGACGGCGCTGCGGCGGCGCCGGAGGCCGTTCCGGACCGTCCACGAGGCGCCCGTCTGGTCCGCCGAGGCGGCGGCGATGGTCGGGGAGGACCGGCGCGAGGTCATGGAGGCGCTGCACCGCCTCCCGGCCCGGCAGCGGGAGGCGCTGGTCCTGCGCTATTTCTGCGACCTGTCCGCCGAGGAGATCGCCGACGCCATGGGGATCAGCCCCGGCACCGTCAAGTCGACCACGTCCCGGGCGATCGCCGCGCTGGGCCGGATCCTGGGGAGCGGGGAATGAACGCCACCGAAGAGCGTCTCAGGGACGCACTGAAGACCGTGGGCGACACCATCGGCCCCGCGGACGTGCCGGAGCCGAGGTTCGCGGCGCCGCGCCGGAGGCTGTCACGCCCGGCGCTGGCGGTGGCGGCCGTGGCGGCGTCCGCCGCCGTGGTCGTGGGGGGAGCGGCGCTCGGCGGCGTCTTCGCGCCGAGCAGCAAGATCGCCCCGCTGGCCTCGCCGCCGGCGTCCCCTTCGCCGTCCGCTCCGACGGCGCCGAAGATCACGGTGTTCCTCTGCCT
Source organism: Spirillospora sp. NPDC047418 (assembly GCF_040643275.1). NCBI lineage: Bacteria > Bacillati > Actinomycetota > Actinomycetes > Streptosporangiales > Thermomonosporaceae > Spirillospora > Spirillospora sp. NPDC047418. The sequence goes on along the minus strand of NZ_JBEYTW010000104.1, from coordinate 12,116 downwards.
GAAGACGTCCGCCAACCCGTCCTGCGACGGCAGGAAGGCGACCGGGCCGCAGAAGCAGGCGATCCGGCGGCAACTGGAGGCGGTCCCGTCGGTCCGCGGCGTCGAGTTCGAGAGCAGCACGCAGGCGCTCGAGCGCTTCGAGAGGCGCTTCAGGGACTCCCCGTGGGTCGACCGGATGCTCAAGCGCGGCGACATTCCGGAGTCGTTCAGGGTCACCCTCGCCCCGGGGTCGGACGGCAGGGACGCGATGAAGGCCGTGCTGGGCACGCCGGGCGTGGACACCGTCATCGTTGAAGGGCGCTGACCTCGGGCATGATGGGGCCATGTCGTACCGCGTCACGTTCGTCTGCACCGGCAACATCTGCCGCTCCCCGATGGCCGAATGGGTCCTGCGCCACCACGTCGAGGACGAGGGCCTGGACGTCGAGGTCGACAGCTCCGGCACCGGCGGCTGGCACGCGGGCGACGACGCCGACGAGCGGACGGTCGCGACGCTGCGGCGGGCCGGTTACCGGTCGGCGCACATCGCGCGGCAGTTCGAGCCGTCCTGGTTCGGCCGGTACGACCTGATCCTGGCGCTGGACGAGGGGCATCTGCGGGCGCTGCGCTCGATGGCGCCGGACGAGGCGGCGCGCGGCCGGATCAGGCTGCTGCGCGAGTTCGACCCGGACGCCGCCGGCGACCTCGACGTCCCCGACCCGTACTACGGCGGGCGCGCCGACTTCGACCTGGTCCTGGAGCAGGTCGAGGCGGCGATGCCCGGCCTTCTGGAGGAGATCCGCGCCGGGCTCAAGGAGCACTGAGTGCGCGACCGGCTGGCGGAGCTGCTCGGCACCGGGGTCGCGGGCGTGCGCGACCTCGGTTCCAGCCATTCCTGGACGCTGCACCGCGCGTCCCTCGCCGACGGCCGCGAGGTGTTCGTCAAGGCGGCCGCCGACCAGCCCGGGGTGTTCGTCGCCGAGGCCGCGGGCCTGCGCTGGCTGGGCGGGGCGGGCCCGCAGGCGCCCGTCCCGGACGTGCTCGCCGCCGACGACCGCATGCTCGTCCTGCCGTGGCTGCCGTCGTCCGCGCCGACGGCGGAGGCCGCCGAACGGCTCGGCCGCGAGCTGGCCGCCCTGCACACCGGCGACCGCCCGGACGCCTACGGCGCGCCGTGGGACGGCTTCATCGCCGACCTCCCGCTCGACAACACGCCGGACGACCGGGGCTGGCCGCGCTGGTACGCCGAACGCCGCCTCGAACCGTTCCTCCGCCTCGGCGCCAGGCACCTGGCGTCCGGCGACGTCCGCCTGATCGAGCGCGTCATCGTCGGCATCGACGACCTCGCCGGCCCGCCGGAGCCGCCGTCCCGGATCCACGGCGACCTGTGGTCGGGCAACGTCCTGTGGACGGACGGCCGGGCCCTCCTCATCGACCCGGCCGCCCACGGCGGGCACCGCGAGACGGACCTGGCCATGATGGCCCTCTTCGGGGCACCGCACCTCGAAACGGTCCTGGCCTCCTACGACGAGGCGGCGCCGCTGGCGGACGGCTGGCGGTCCCGCGTCCCGCTGCACCAGCTGCACCCGCTCCTCGTGCACGTGGCCCTGTTCGGCGGCTCGTACCGCGCGTCCCTGGTCGACGCCGCTCGTGCCGTCCTTGCCTGACCGCCTCCCCGAAGGGTGCGCGCGGCCCCTACGATGAGCCCGCGGCTCGCGACTTCACTTCGATGCGGTAACTCCACATTTCTGGGCGTATGCGGCGCCGTACATGAGGTAGAAACGACGGAGCGTTGGAGAGGCAGGTGCGCGGCGAACCCATGGCAGACGGCAGGCGCGAGGACCCGGGGACCCGGCTCGGCTCATGGAAGGGCCTGATCCCGCTCACCGCGGCCGCGGTCGCGGCGCTGTGCATCGGCGGCGGCGTGGACATGGTGCACCGCCACCAGCAGGGGGGCGGGGACGACGAGCACGAGGCGAAGGCGGCCGCGAAGGCGGAGCAGACCGACCCCCGGTTCGTCGTCGGGGTCACCGCCGAGGGCACGGCGCTGGTCGTCCGCGACGTCCACACCGGCGCGGACATCGGGCTGCCGGTGGCCCCGCCCGAGGGACGCAGCTTCCAGCGCGTCGCCGCCGTGAAGGACGGCTCGTACATCGTCGCGTCCTACGGCGACCGCAAGGTCACCTTCCAGCGCCTCCAGTTGGGCGACGACGGGAGCCCGCAGGACCTGAAGGACATCCCGGAGGCCGTCGTCCCGGGCGCCTCCACGTCCTGGTCGGACATCGCCGTCACCGGCGACCACGTCGCCTACGTCACCTACAAGGGCAAACGCAGCCGCGTGGACGTCCTGACCCTCAGCTCAGGTGCCCGCAAGACCTGGACCACCAAGTCACCCGGGCGCGTCGACAGCCTTTCGTGGTCGGGTACGACACTCTCCTTCGTCTGGAGCCCGGTCGGCTCGGCCAAACACCAGCTGCGCACCATCGACACCAGCGCCGCCGCAGGCGACCTCAAGCTCAGCAAGGCCGTCATGACCCTGCCCAAGGGCAGCGCCAACGCCGTCCTGACGCGCGACGGCGAGCAGGCCGTGGTCGGCACGGTCGCAAAGACCCAGCTGACCGTCCAGAACTTCGCGCTCACGGGCGAGCCGGGGAAGGTCCTGTGGCGCCAGAAGGTGACGGGCCCGCTCACCGACCTCGACATCGCCCACACCGGCGGAGGCGTCCTCGCGCTCGCGGGCGACCTCCACACGAGGGACGTCCCGGCCGTCCCCGGGAAGGACCTCGCCGACGCCACCTGGTGACGGACGTGCCCTCCGGACTAACGTGGGGCACACGAAACCGGGCGAACGGAGCGAAACCGTGGGCATGGTGATGGCCGTCAGCTTCACTCGTTACGGCCGGCTCTACTACCTCGACCCGGGCCCGCACACCCCGCGGGTCGGCGACAAGGTCCTCGTCCCGACCGACTCGGGCCCCGAGGTCGCCGAGTGCGTGTGGGCGCCGCAGTGGGTGTCGGAGGACATCGACGGCCTCCCCGAATGCGCCGGCCCCGCCACCGACGAGCACCTCTCCCGCGACGAGGCCAACCGCCGCCGCCGCGCCGAGGGACGCTCGATCGCCAAGCGCCTCATCCGCAAGCACGAGCTCCCCATGAAGGTCATCGGCGTCGACTTCCTCGACGCCGACAACATCTTCAAGATCTACTTCACCGCGCCGCACCGGGTCGACTTCCGCGCCCTCGTCCGCGACCTGGCCCGCGGCATCAAGGCCCGCGTCGAGCTCCGCCAGGTCGGCCCGCGCGACGAGGCCCGCCTGCAGGGCGGCATCGGCCCCTGCGGCCGCGACCTGTGCTGCGCCACCTTCCTCAAGGACTTCGAGCCCGTCTCCGTCCGCATGGCGAAGGAGCAGGACCTCCCCGTCAACCCGCTCCGCATCGCCGGCGCCTGCGGCCGCCTGATGTGCTGCCTCAAGTACGAGCACCCGCTCTACATGGAGTTCAAGGAGAAGGCCCCGCGCCTCGGCTCCCGCGTCAGCACCCCCGAGGGCGAGGGCCAGGTGATCGGCTACAACGTCCCCGGCGACCGCGTGACGGTCAAGGTGGGCTCCCGCCGCTGCTCCTGCCCATCCGCCTCAGTCTGCTCCCCGCGCCAGCAACACGACGAGTTGTACAACCCCGATCCGGGGGACGGTCCCGACTGAGCCGTGGCGGCACCTCGGTCGCTATCGCACAGCGCACGCAGAGTCTCGCTCAGAGTGACCGAGTGTCTTGCGTTTGCTGCGCTTGTTTCGCATAATGCGAATAGGAAGGGTCGCCGAGGGGAGGGGGACGCATGACAGACGTCCAGGTCAAGCGCGTCGAGCCGGGCGCCATCGACTCCGAGCAGGCCGCGCGGGCCGTCCAGAGGATCAAGGCGTATCTTCAGCGGCACCCTGACGAGCAGGCCATCAAGGTGATGGCCGAACTCGGTGGAGACGAGGCCCTGGTGCTCCCGCGCGAAGCGGTGAGCCTCCTCGCCTACATCTTGACGCAGGCGGCTGCGGGACGGGGCGTGTCGGTCATGCCGTCGCACGCCGAACTCACCACCCAGCAGGCCGCTGACCTCCTCAACGTCTCGCGCCCCTACCTGATCGGACTCCTGGAAGGGGGGACGATCCCGTTCAAGCGGGTGGGGCGCCACCGCCGCGTCCGGTACGACGACCTCATGGCCTACAAGCGCGAGTCGGAGGCCCAGAGCCGTGCCGCCGTCGACGAGCTCACCGAACTCGGCCAGGAGCTGGGGATCTGACCGTGACGTTCGTGGCCGTGTACGACGCGTGCGCGCTGTACGGCAACACCCAGCGCGACATGCTGATCCGTGTCGCCCGATCCGGGCTGGTCCAGGCCAAGTGGACGACCGCCATCCTCGACGAGATGCAGGAGAATCTCGCCGCCAACCGCCCGGACATCGGAGACGATAGAGGACGTACTCGACGAGCTTGAGCGGGCAGGCATGGTGGAGTCCGTCGCAGCCTTGCGAACTCGGCTCTGAGGCGACGCGAGCCCCGTTCTCACCTCGGCCCGAGGGGAAGCCCCGGCATCGGGTGTCAGGAGCGGAGGGCGGCGGATTTGCGGGCGGTCTTGATGGCTGCGGTCAGGTCGGTGATGTCGTAGGCGCCCATGTGGCGGCGGCCGTTGACGAAGAACGTCGGGGTGCCGGAGACGCTGCTCAGGTCGGCGGAGTCGACGTCCTCGGCGATGCGGTCGGTGCCGAGGCCGCGGCGCAGGTCCGCGCGGAACCGGTCGACGTCGAGGCCCAGGTCGGCGGCGTGGCGGACGAGGTCCTTGGGCCCCAGCTCGTCCTGGTGGCCGAGGAGCAGGTCGTGCATCTCCCAGAAGGCGTCCTGCTCGGCGGCGGCCTCGGCGGCCTGCGCCGCCAGCTGCGCCTGCGGGTGGACGTCGGTCAGCGGCAGGTGCCGCCACACGTACCGGACGTCCCCCTGCCCGGCGAGCAGTTCCCGGATGACGTCCTCGGCCTGCCCGCAGTAGGGGCATTCGAAGTCGCCGTACTCGACCACGGTGACCGGCGCGCGGGCCGGGCCGCGGACGTGGTCGCGCTCGGGATCGACCGGCGCGGCCAGGTCGACGATGGTCTCCGACGTCCCGAGCAGGGCGCGCAGCCGCCGCTTGGGCGGCAGCAGCCCGGTCAGCCGGACGACGACCCAGGTCACGATCGTGGCGCCCAGCGCGCCGGACAGGATGCCGATCTTCGCCTCGTCGAGCCGCGGGCCGGTGAAGGTGAGGGTGGCGATCAGCAGCGCCACCGTGAAGCCGATGCCGGCGATCGTGCCGCCGCCGCCGACCGCGGCCCAGCCGACCGGCGGGCGCAGCCGTCCCCCGCTGAACCGCGTCACGAGCCAGGAGAAGCCGAGCAGGCCGATCGGCTTGCCGACGACGTAGCCGACCAGGATGCCCAGCGTGACCGGCGAGGTGAACGCGCGGCCGAGGACGCCGCCGCCGATGGTGATCCCCGCGTTGGCGAGCGCGAACAGCGGGACGATCACGTAGCTCGTCCACGGGTGGATCATCAGCTGCAGCCGTTCGTTCGGCGAGATCGCCGCGGCCACCCCGGTCTGCGCCGACCGCGCGTACTCGGGCGTCGGCTGCTCCCGGAACAGCCGGAACACCTCCGTCGCCCGCTCCAGGTCGGTGCGCGCGGCGGGATGCGCGTAGGTCAGCAGCCCCATCGCCAGCCCGATGACGATCGGTTCCACGCCGGACGACTCCAGCGCCCCCCACGTGGCCACGCCGAGGATCAGGTAGACGCCGAACTGCCGGATGCCGGCGGCGCGGATCAGCACGATCACCGCGAAGATCCCGAGCGCCGCCAGCAGCGCCGGCGGCGAGACGTCCGCGCTGTAGAAGATCCCGATCACCGCGAGCGCGACGACGTCGTCCACGACGGTGGCGGTGAGCAGGTAGACGCGGAGCCGGGGCGGGAAGCTGCGGCCGACCAGCGCCAGCACGCCGAGCGCGAACGCCGTGTCCGTCGACATCGCGATGCCCCAGCCGTGCGCGGTGGACTGGCCCGCGTTGAACGCCAGGTAGATGGCGACCGGCACCATCATCCCGCCGAGGCCGGCGGCGAGCGGCAGCGCGACCCGCCGCCGGTCGCGCAGCTCGCCCATGTCGTACTCGCGGCGCGCCTCCAGCCCGACGACGAAGAAGAAGATCGTCATGAGGCCGCCGTTGACCCAGTCGCGCAGGTCGCGCGTGATGCCCGCGTCGCCGACCCGGATCGACGCCTGCGTGCCCCAGAGCCTCTCGTACGAGGACGCGTCGATGTTCGCCCACGCGAGCGCGGCGAGCGTCGCGGCCAGCAGGAACACGGCACCGCCGGTCTCGGTGCGCAGGAACTCCCGCAGCGGTGTCCGTAAGCTGCGCGCCCATGCCGTCTTCCCGGCGAGCGGCCCGGCCGCTTCCGCCCGATCTTCGGTCATGACCGCATCCTCACCGGTTCGCCCCCGCTTCTCGTCCCAAGAGATCGTCCAGAAAACACCAAATGGGTCAGGGTGATTCCAGCGCGGGGTGACGAGGTGTTCAGCGGGTTTCGACAAGCCTGCGTGGGGCGGAACCGGCTTCCCAGCTGGCGTCGTCGTGATTCTGCCGGACGGCCTCCGCCAACCTTGGCACCTTCGTCCCCTTGCCGGGGCCTCCCGTTTTCCGGACTATTCGGGAAAGTCGCCATTCTGGGCTCCCACAGGAGGACTCGTGAGACGCCGCACGCTCACGCTCGCCGCGACCGCGGTCACCGCCGCCCTGGTCGCCTTCGCTCCCGGCGCGTCCGCCTCCCCGGCGGCGGCCGCGACCGCTCCGAGCGGCGAAGGCGGGCAGCCGGTCTTCGCGCCCGGCGGCATCCGCTGCACGCTCGGCTTCAACGTCCGCCAGAACGGCACCTACTACTTCCTCACGGCGGGCGGCTGCGCCCAGGCCGGGCTGACCCTGTACGCCGACCCGGGCCTGACCGTGGAACTCGGCACCGTCGTCGCCGTCACCAACGTCGCCGTCGGGCTCGTCCGGTATGTCGACCCGCAGGTGGAGAGGCCCGGCAGCGTGCGCCTCTACCCCGGATCGCAGGACATCGCGTCGGCGGGCAGCCCGGTCGTCGGGCAGAGCGTGTGCCGCAGCGGTCCCACCACCGGCGTCCGGTGCGGCACCGTGACGGCGGTCAACGTCACCGTCCGGTTCCCCGAGGGGACGATCACCGGCCTGGCCAGGACGAACATCTGCGCGGAACCCGGCGACACCCCGGGCGCACCGTACTTCTCGGGCACCACCGCGATCGGCCTCGGGATCGGCGGCTCCGGCAACTGCACCAGCGGCGGCACGTCCTTCTTCCAGCCGGTCACCGCGGTCCTCGCCGCCTTCGGCGTCACCGTCTACTGACCGGACGGTCACCGAGGCGCCCGACACCCCTTGGCCCGGCGCCGTGATCACCGTACATTCGGCGTGGTGGAGGTGATCGGGATGGAACCCGGCGAGGTCTACGAGGTCCGTTACGGCCCGACGCTGAAGAACACGGCCCTGCTCATCGGCTCCGTGGTCCTGATTCTCGGATGCCTGCTGCCGGAGGTGCCTCTTCACATCCGCGTGCTCGGCGTCGTGCTGTTCGGTGTCGCCGGCCTGGTCTTTCTCGCCATGACGTTCTCGCGCAAGGTCGCCTTCCGTGCCGACGCCGAGGGCATCATGGTCGCCGGAGGCCCGTTCCGGTATCGGGCGTCGCTGCTGTCCGTCCCGTGGACGGACGTGAAGGCCGTCGTCCTGTGGAAGCAGTCTGCCGGGCAGAGCATTCCCTACGTGGGCGTCCTCCGGCACGAGGACCGGCCTGCCGGCAAGCCGGTCGGCAAGGCGGGCCGCCTCCTTTACGGGGCGGTGGCCGGTCACGTCCCCGCCGAGGTCGCCAAGGCGAGCCGGCAGGTGAACGGCTGGCGCCTCGACCGCGACCGGCTGGCCGCCGCGGTGGCGCACTTCGCCCCGGACGTCGAGATCATCGACCTGGGCTGAGCGGGCGCCGCGGGAGGAGTTGGGCCAGGGCCGCGGTGGCCGCGCAGAAGGCCATCACGGGGAGCAGGGACGTCTGGAAGGCGTCCGAGGTGCCGCCCGTGCCCCCGTAGAAGACGATCCCGACCAGCGCGACGCCGAGCGCGTTGCCGACCTGCTGCGCCGTGGACAGGACCCCGGCGGCCGATCCGGCATGCCGGTCGGCCACCCCGGACAGGACAAGCGCGGACAGCGGCGCCAGCACGAACCCCATGCCCGCGCCGACGAGCGCCAGACCCGGGATGAGCCATGCGATGCCGTGCTCCAGCGCGGCGATCAGCAGCAGGCACCCGGTCGCCTGCACGGCGGCGCCGAGGGCGAGGACCTGCCGTCCGACGCGGGCCGCGATGGCCGTGGCGCGGGTGGAGGCGGCGAAGTACCCGGCGCCGAGCGCGACGAACAGCAGGCCCGACTCCAGCGCGCTGAGCCCGCGTCCCTGCTGCAGGTAGAGGGCGAGGTAGAGGAAGAAGGACGCCATGGCCAGCGTATACACGAGGGCGAGGCCGCTGCCGACCCGGAACGAGCGCTCGCGGAACAGGCCGGGCGCGACCAGCGGCGCACCGCCGCGCCGGTCGAGCCGGTACTGGTACGTCGCGAACACGGCCAGCAGGAGGGCCGAGGCGGCGAGCGACGCCCACGTCCAGGCGGGCCAGCCCAGCCGGCGTCCCTCGATCAGCGGCAGGACGAGCGCGACGAGCCCCAGCGTGACCAGGACGGTTCCGGTGACGTCCAGACGGGTGCCCCGGGTGCGCGGTTGCGCCGGGACCGTCCGGCGGACCAGCGCCAGCGTCACCAGCCCGACCGGCACGTTGATCAGGAAGATGCTCCGCCACCCCGTGCCGAAGAGGTCGGCCTCGATCAGCGCACCGCCGATGAGCTGCCCGAACACGCCGCCGAGCCCGAGCGCCAGCCCGTAGGCGGTGAACGCCCGCGCCCGCCGCTCCCCGGTGAAGGCGCCGTTGATGATCCCGAGCACCTGCGGCATGAGCAGCGCCGCCGCGAGGCCCTGCGCGACCCGCGCCGCGATCAGCGAACCGGGCGAGGGGGCGACCCCGCACGCCAGCGACGCGGCGGTGAACAGCGCGAGGCCGAGCGCGTACATCCGGCGGCGTCCGAGCAGGTCACCGAGCCGCCCGCCGGTGATGAGCCCGCCGCCGAGCGCCAGCCCGAACCCGGCCACCACCCACTGGATCGCGGTGGCACCCGCGCCCAGGCTGCGCTGGATGTCGGGAATCGCCACATTGACGATGAAGAAGTCGAGCGTGGTGATGAAGATGCCGGTGAGCAGCACCAGCAGCGTCCCTGTGGACGCGCCGCGCGGACGCGCGGCCTCGCGCGCGCCGGCGGCCGGAATCGCGGTATGCGACATGGTCCCCCCAGATCGTCGTCTGCCCACGACGATCGCGCGCCCCCGCCCACGAAGGCGATAACGCCCGAGGTAATACCGTCCGAGCCTTACTCCCCGGCGCTGCTCTCGCTCTGGTCAGCGACATACGACCCTTTGCCGCGCGTGGTGACGATCACGCCTTCCTCGCGGAGCATGGCGACGGCCTTGCGGATGGTGCCGCGAGCGAGGTCGAACTCTGCTTCGAGGGCGGTCTCGGACGGAATCGGGTCACCGGGCGCCAAGGCGCCGGACTCGATGCGCTGGCGCAGGACGCCCGCCAGTTGCGCGTACTTCGGAACCGGCCCGTCGCTGATGTGGCCCATGATCACGACCATAGGCGGCCAGGCATGTCGCTACATAGACATGCCTATGCATGGACAGGCATAGACAAGACGTACTGTGACTGCATGACACCCCTCGGGAACGGGCGAGATGCCCCGCGCATTGATGGATGGACCGTCGTCCTTAGCGAGGACGGGCGTTTGTGGACGGCGACTCGGCCTGGCGGGTTGTCGGCGGCGCAGTTGGAGTACGGGTGCAGACTCCGCGTGACCGCCTTCGTCTTCGGGGAGTTGGAGGTGCAGTGCGTCGCCGAGAACATCAAGGCGGGCATCGTGTGCGCGGCCGAGCGGCTCGCCGAGCGGATGGCGGAGGCCGACCGGCGCCGCGCGATGGACGGACGTCATGACGGCCGTCGAACCACTGCCGAGCGGGAGCCGGGGGTGGCGCCGTGACCATGCTCGTCGCGGTGATGTTCCTCGGCGGTGCCGTGATGCTGGCGGGGTCCGCCGCGGTGCACGCGGCGGCGCGGCGTCCGGCGTACCGGGGGAGGCATCGGGCGACGTGGTGAGCCGGGCGCCGACCCTGTGACGTGCGGGGAAGCGGATGCAGGGGTGCGGTGAAAAACCGGGTGACCGACACCGACGCTGCGAAGGGTCCTAGATGACGAGGATGAGACCGCCGTGACCGCCGAGGTGCACCAGCACAGCGACCGGGCGATCATCGAGAGATCCCGCCGGGACCCGGAGGAGTTCGCCGCGCTGTACGACCGGCACGCTCCGGCGATCCACCGGTACCTCGCCCGGCGGCTCGGCCGCGACCTGGCCGACGACCTGATGGCCGAGACGTTCCTGCACGCGTTCCGGCAGCGCGACCGGTACGACCCCGAACGGCTGAACGCGCTGCCCTGGCTGTACGGGATCGCCACCAACCTGATCGGCCGGCACCGGCGCCGCGAGGTGCGGTTCTGGCGGGCCGTGGCCCGCACCGGAGCCGATCCGGCGGCGGGCTCCGCCGACGAGGGCGTGGCGGACCGGGTCGCCGCCGCGGGCGTCCGGCCGAGGCTGGCGGACGCGCTGAGCCGGCTGAACCGGGGGCAGCGGGACGTCCTGCTGCTGACCGCGTCCGGCGACCTGTCCCCGGCCGAGATCGGCGCGGCCCTCGGCATCGCCACCGGCACCGTCCACTCCCGCCTCAGCCGGGCCCGCGCCAAGATGCGCGAGGCGCTGGGCGGAATCGACCCCCTGGACACGAGAGAGGAACGGCACCATGGGTGAGCTCCAGCAGATGTACGACGAGGTGCCGCCGCCCAGCCCGGTCGTCCTGGCCGAGGGCCGGTCGCGGCTGACGACCCTCGCCCGGGACGGCGGGCGCCGCCGCGCTCCGCGCCGCCGGCCGTTCCCCGGCCTGCTGGCGGCCGGCCTTGCGGGCGCGGTGGCCGCCGGTGTCGCGGTGGCGGTGGCGGGCACGGACGGCGGTTCCGGGCAGATCCGAACGGTCAGCGCCCACGAGGTGTTCACGAAGGCCGCCGCCGTCGCCCGCGAGCAGCCCGAGTTGAACCCGCGGCCCGGCCAGTACCTCCACGTCCGGTCCGTCGTCGCGTGGGGGCCGGGCAAGGTCGCGAAGGGCAGGCCCGCTGGCAAGGAGACCAGGGATTCCTGGGTGTCGGTGGACGGCTCCAAGCCGGGCCTCCGGCGCGCCCCCTGCCGCGCGCGGCCGGCGAAGATCTGCTCCACCCCGATCCCCATCGAGGACGAGAGCCAGGCCGTGCCACGACCGGGCAGCCCCCTGTGGATGGTGCGCGAGCTGCCCGGACTGATGCGGCACTGGAGGTCGCAGACCGGCCCGTTCACGCCCGGCACCGCGCACACCCCCGGTGCCGTTGCCACCCCGCCGACCACGGGCAAGCCGTTCGGTGAGTGGAGCTGGTACGGGATGGGCGACCTCCTGCAGGGCTACCTTCCGCCGAAGCTGCGCGCCCAGGTCTTCGAGTTCCTCAGCGACGTCCCGGCGGTCCAGGTGGACGAGCACGCGACCGACGCCCTCGGACGTCCCGCCGTGGCGCTGTCCCTGAAGTCCGAAGGCGCCCGGCTGGCGCTGCTGTTCGACCGCTCCACCTACCGCTACCTGGGCAGTCACTACCTCGACCTGACGCCCCGGCCGCAGGGCATGGACCCGACCGGCGAGCCCGGCAGCGAGGCGGGCGAAGGGAAGATCACCATCCTGCGGGTCACCGTGGCCGATCACCTCCCCGGCCGCTCCTGACCCGCCCGCGGAGGCCCGGCATCCCCGATGCTGGTCGCCCGGGAGCAGCGAGGTGTCGCCCGACTCGAGGATGTTCACCCGCTTCAGCATCTGGCGGACGATGATCTCGATGTGCTTGTCGTGGATC
>NZ_JBEYTW010000103.1:0-31789 GCF_040643275.1 Spirillospora sp. NPDC047418 | reverse complement strand
TGCCGCCCCCAGGTGAGGGTGCACGGCGGCGAGCACGGCTCACGGGTCTCGATCGCCGGAATGGTCTGCTACCGGCCCGGCCACCGCTCCCGCCTCATCTACCGGATCCATCGCTACCGCCGCCGCAAAGACGAACGCGCCGGATTCACCATCCCCGAGTACAAACGCATGCTCCAGGCCACCCACCACCAACTGCCGGGCGGCAAGATCGTCCTGGTGTGGGACAACCTCGGCGTCCACCACTCCAAGGCGATGCGCGCGTTTATTGACGCCCACACCGACTGGCTCACGGTCTTCTACCTGCCCGCCTACGCACCCGAGTTGAACCCGGCCGAGACGGTGTGGTCACTGCTGAAACGCTCCATGGTCAACTTCCTTGCCACCGACCTGGACGACCTCGCCGGCATGATCAAGCACCGGCTCAGGGTCATCCAGCACCACCCCGGCGTGATCGACAGCTGTCTCGCCCCCACAGGGCTCAACCTCAACACCACACCCGCCATCACCAATTAACCCTGGTTAGATGCTCCCCTTCAAGGCTGGGGCGCACCCGGCGGTGCGGGACATGACAGACATGGACCTCTCCTGTGCCGTCTGGCGGAGGAGCAGCCGGAGCAACAACGGCGGCAACTGTGTGGAAGCCGCCGGCCTCTCCCACTTCGTCGCCGTGCGCGACAGTTAGAAGAGGTCCCAGAAGTCGGTGCGCTGCCGCATTTTCTCTGCGGTCTCCTCCAGGATCACCTTGCCGGAGCGCATGACGTAGGTGCGGTCGGCGATTTGCAGGGCCTGCTTGACGTTCTGTTCCAGAAGCAGGATGCCAAGCCCCTCGTCGTCGGCGAGGGAGCGTAGCCGTCCGAAGATGGTCTCCACGACGGATGGGGCCAGGCCGAGGGACGGTTCGTCCAGTAGGAGGAGCTTGGGGCGGGCCATCAGGGCCATGCCCAGGCTGACCATGCGCTGCTGGCCGCCTGACATCGAACCGGCCGGTTGTTTGGCGCGCTCGTCCAGGATCGGGAACAGGTCTTTGACGGTCTTGAGCCGTTCTCCGGTGTCGGTCCCTGATGGTGCGTTGGCGGCGCCCAGTAGGAGGTTGTCGTGCACGGAGAGGTCGGGGAAGACGAAGCGTTCTGAGGGGATCATCGCGGCGCCCACCGCCACGGCCTTGCGCACCGGGCGGCGGGTGGTGTCGAATCCCGCGATCCGGACCGTCCCCGAGCGGGGGCGGACGGCGCCGAGCACCGACCTGATCGTGGTCGTCTTCCCCGCACCGTTGTGCCCCATCAGGGTCACGACCTCGCCCGCGTCGACGCGGAGGGCGACGCCGTGGAGCACCTCCTTGCGGCCGTAGCCGGCGACGAGGTCGCTCACGTCGAGCAGAGTCATCTGCGTCCTCCCTTACTGGGCGCCGAAGTACGCCTCGGCGAGGCGGGCCGAGCCGGTCAGTTCGGCGAGCGTGCCGGACGCGGTGATCTCGCCGAGTTCCATGAAGTAGGTGTGGTCGGACAGTTCGCGCACCACGTCGAGGTTGTGCTCGACCAGGCAGACGGTGCGGCCCTCGTCCCGGACGGCGGCGACCATCGAGAGCATGGTCTCGACCCAGGTCGCGTCCACGCCGGAGGCCGGTTCGTCCAGGAGGAGGACGTCGGCCCTGGTGGCCAGTGCGCGTGCCAGTGAGACCAGCTTCGACTGGCCGTAGGACAGCGCGTCGGCCGGAGTGGCGGCCTGGTCGGCCATGCCGACGAAGTCGAGCCACTGCATCGCCTGGGCGGCGACGTCGTGGTCCGCGCGGGAGATGGCGCGGCCGGGGACGAAGAGGCGCGCCGGACGCTCCCCCGGCTGGCCGGGCACGGCGAGCATGACGTTCTCCAGGCAGGTCAGGCGGCCGAGCAGCCGGACGTCCTGGAACGTGCGCACCAGGCCGGCGCGGACGATCAGGTCCGGGCGCGTCCCGACCAGTTCGGCGCCGTTCAGCGTCACCGAGCCGGTGTCCGGGGCGACCGTGCCGGTGAGCAGGTTGAACGCGGTCGTCTTGCCGGCGCCGTTCGGGCCGACGAGCGCCGTGATCGTGCCGCGCCGCAGTTCGAGGTCGATGTTCTTCGCGGCCACGATGCCGCCGAAGCGCTTGGACAACCCCTCCGCCCGGAGCACCACGTCCGCCTCGTCATAGGGCGTGCGGTCCCGGGGGGTGACCCGCGCCCGCGGCGCGGAACCGGGCGCGACGACCTTCCGGGAGCGTTCGGGGAACAGGCCCTGCGGCCGGACGATCATGACGAGCACCAGCAGCACCCCGTACAGCACCACCTGCAGCAGCGTCGCCTGGGTGCTCTGCACGCCGAGGACCTCGCGCAGCAGCGGCTCGATCATCGTCAGCGCGACGCCCGCCACGATCGAGCCGAAGAGGTTGGCGTTGCCGCCGACGATGACCATCGCGAAGACCGCCATCGCGAGCGGGAACCCGAACGCCGACGGGGTCGCCTGGCCGAGCCAGCCCGAGTACACGCCGCCGATCAGCCCGGCCAGCCCGCTGGTGATCGCGAAGATGCCGATCTTGTAGCCGAAGGTGTTCTTGCCCAGCGCCCGGGTCGCCACGGCGTCCTCCCGGATGCCCTTCAGCACCCGGCCGTACGGGGACTCGCCGAGGCGCCGGCTGACGGCGAAGACGAGCGCGAGCACCACCGCCGACGGGATCAGCCAGTCGGACGGGGTCGTCAGCTCGGCGCCGAACAGCCGCAGGCCGTCCACGCCGGTGATGCCCATGACGCCGCCGAGCGAGTCGAACGTCGCGAAGACCCCGATGATCCCCAGCGAGAACGCCAGCGTCATCAGGATGAGGAACTCCTCGGCGAGCCCGAGCGCGATCAGCCCGATCAGCACGCCGAACGCGGTCGCGACCAGCACGGCGACGCCGAGCGAGGCGAGGTAGGGCCAGTCGTGCACACCGGCGAGGAAGCAGACGGTGTACCCGCCGACGCCCGCGAACGCGGCGTGCGCGACGGAGACCTGCCCGGCGTAGCCGACGAGCAGGTTGACGCTGACGGCGAGCGCGGCGAGCAGCAGCGCCTGGTCGAGATAGTTGATCCACATGGCGTCAGGCCCTCCGCAGCGACACGAGGGGGAGGCGGCTCTTCCCGGCGAGGAACGCGAGGTAGCCGGTGAGGACGATGAACACGGCGGTCTGCGTCCACTGCAGCGACAGCCAGTTCGACGCCCACTGCTCGATCAGCCCGAGCCCGATGCCCACCGGCAGCGCGCGCAGCGGGGACGCGCGGGTGCCCGCCAGGAAGGCGACCACGAATCCGTAGATGACCGTCGAGTCGCCCATGGTCGGCTGGACGGTGTAGAGCAGCCCGTACCAGAGCGCGCACGCGCCGGAGATGAGCCCGGCGGCGGCGAAGCAGACGAGGTTGACCCGGCGGACGCCGATCCCCAGGACGGCGGCGAGGCCGGGGTTGCTGCGGACCGCCTTCACCGACCGTCCGATCGGGGTGAACGCCAGGAACGCGGCGAGCCCGGCGACGAGGAGCAGGCAGGTGGCGACCTGCCCGAGGTCGAAGCCGGAGAGCCGCATCGGGCCGAGGTCGTACCGCTCCGGCTGCGGCCCGTAGAACGGCAGGCTGCTGGTCCCGAACTCGAGTTGGAGCAGCGCGATGCCCGCCGTGCTGACGCCGATCGACGTCACCAGCACGGCGAGCATCGCGCGGTCGGCGGCGCGCCGTGCGACGGGCTCGTAGACGCCCAGCTCCAGCAGCACGCTGACCGCGACCGCCGTGGCGAGGCCGATGAGCGCGGACGGCCAGAACGGGACGCCGAGACCGTCCATCACCCAGAAGGCGGCGTACGGGGCGACGGTGTAGGTGAGCGCGTAGGCGAAGTGGAACCGCGTCGTGACCCCGATGACGAGGGCGAGCCCGGCGCCGAGCGCGGCGTAGAAGGTGCCCCGGACGAGGCCGTTGACGGTCAGCTGCCAGAGTTCGCCGTCCAGCAGGTCGTGCATGGAGCCTCCGGAGAGGAAGGGGGACGGCCGCCGCCGCGGCCGTCCCCTCGGACGGGACGGGTCAGGGGGCGAGGCGGAACTCCTGGCCGCCGACGTTGTAGGTGGCGAGCGCCTTGACCTTGCCGTCCTTGTACTCGAAGACCCCCATCGGGCGGCTCGCGACGCCGTGCGTCTTCAGGTCGATCTCGAGGCTGCCGACCGTTCCGGCATCACCGCCGTAGACCGAGGCGAACTTCGGGTCCTTCTCCAGCGCGGCCTTCAACTGCGTGCTGTCGGACGGGTTCCCGCCGGCAGCGACGACGCGGCGGATGAGGTCCCAGATCATCAGGGTCTCCTCGTAGGCGTTCGCGGCGTAGAAGTCCGCCGGGGCCCCGTATGCCTTCTCGTACGCCTCGGCGAACAGCTTCGCGAGGGGGTTGGACGGCTCGGACGCGTCGAAGTAGTCCATCGCGAACTTGAACCCGTCCGAGTCGAGGACGCCCTTGGACGCCTTGACCGCGTCCTGCGTGAACTCGATGCCGAGCAGTTCGCTCTTGATGCCGGCGCTCTTGGCCTGGGCGGCGAACGCGCCGGGCGCCGCGCCGCCGAACGCGACCCACAGCAGGTCGGGCTCGTTGTCCTTGACCTTCGCGATCATGCTGGCGTAGTCCTGCGAGCTGGGCGAGACGGTCTCCCACAGGCCGTTGAAGGTCAGCCCCGCGGCCTCGATCTTCGCCTTCATGTCGGCCTGGATGGCGGCGTTCAGCGGGCCGAGGTCGACGCCGACGAGCCCGACCGTCTTGCCCTCCGGGTGCGCCTTCTTGAACCACTCCAGGGCGCCGGGCGCCGCGTCGGACGGCGCGACCTCGCGGGTGCCGTAGAAGTACTGCGTGCCCTTGGTGAAGACCTGGGCGCCGCCGACCCCGTCCAGGCTGAGGATCTTGCTCTTGTCGGTGTCGGCGAGCATCGCGCCGAGCCCGTCCCCCATCGAGGTGATCTTGGCGGGGACGCCCTCGGCGGCCAGCTCGGACGCGGCCTGCTTGGCGGCGACGGGGTCGGGGCCCTTGATGTCCTTGACGCTCAGCTCGATCGCCGGGCCGCCGGCCGCCTTGATCTGCTTGGCCGCCAGCTCGATGGCGTTGCGCATCGACTCGCCGTTGCCCGCGGACGGGCCGGACAGGGTGAGCGCGGCGCCGAGCTTGAAGGAGACGTCGCCGCCTAGGCCCGCGCCCTCCTGGAGGCCGAGGACCTTGACGAGGTCGGCGGCCTGCGTCTTGGCGTCCGCGGCGCTCACGCCCGCGTCGCCGGACCCGCAGGCCGTGAGCGTCGCCGCCGCCGTCAGCGCGGCCACGACGGGGGCGAGCAGCCGCCGCCGGCGGAGAGCACTGCGTGGAGTGGGCATTCTCTTCTCCGTTTCGCCGACCAACGCCGAGGCGCCGGCAGGAATCATGCACGCGCTGTCGATCCGCGCTGTCGATCCAGCTGTCGATCCGTACCGATCGCTACACTGACTGGAGCGATCACTACAGGGACGTGCGGTGACCGTACCCATGATGTGATGGGCGGCACAACCCCCCGCCGGGGCCGAGTTTCCGAAGGCCAGAGGAGCGAGAGCAGATGCGCAAGACCGCGCGGCGCCACCAGCAGGGCGAGGAGTCGAGGCTGCGGATCCTGGCGGCGACCCTCGCCATCGCCGCCGAGCGCGGCTACGACGGCACCTCGATCGCCCTCGTCACGGAGGCGACCGGGCTGCCGGCCAGCTCGGTCTACTGGCATTTCCGCAACAAGGACGAACTGCTCGCCGAGACCCTGGAATTCAGCTACCGGCGCTGGCGCGAGACCGCCCCGACCTGGCAGGACCGGGTCGGGATCGCCGACCCGGCCGAGGAGATCCGCGACCGGCTGCACCGCGCCTCGCGGGCCATCACCGAGCGCCCGGAGTTCTGGCGCCTCGGCCTCATGCTCGGCCTCGCCAACCGCCCGAAGGAGCCGGCCGCGCGGCGCCGCTACATCGAGGTCCGCGCCGAGACCCGCACCGCGATCCGGGACTGGTGGGAGCAGGTGCTGCCCGCCGGCGCCGCCGGGGCGGACCAGGTGGCCGACCGGCTGTCCCGGTTCCACCTCGCGGTGATGGACGGGCTCTACATCGGCGTCCACTCGGGCCGGGACTGGGACCTGGACCGCCTCGTCGACCTGATCGCCGACGGCGTCCACGCCCAGGCCGTGGCCTGGCTCGCCGACGCGGCATGATGAGGGCCATGCCGACGACCCCCCGCCCCGCCGAAGACCGGGAGATCTC
Source organism: Spirillospora sp. NPDC047418 (assembly GCF_040643275.1). NCBI lineage: Bacteria > Bacillati > Actinomycetota > Actinomycetes > Streptosporangiales > Thermomonosporaceae > Spirillospora > Spirillospora sp. NPDC047418. The sequence continues at coordinate 25,517 of NZ_JBEYTW010000103.1, read as the reverse complement.
CCGCGACCGCATCCTCAAGGCCGCCGCCGAGATCGCCTCGGAGTGCGGCTACGAGGGCACCACGATCTCGCGGGTCACCAAGCGGTCCGGGCTGCCGGCCAGCTCGGTCTACTGGTTCTTCCGGGACAAGGACCACCTCATGGCCGAGGTCGTCCGGCACAGCTTCGAGCAGTGGATCGCCGCCCAGCCGCGCTGGGAGCGCGACCCGCGCGACGAGCGCCCGCTCGCCGAGGGGCTGCGCGCGATCCTGTCCCGCTCGGTGCGCACGCTGCGCGACGCGCCCGACTTCCTGCGCATCGGCCACATGCTGCTGCTGGAGTCCCGCGAGGTGGAGGCGGAGGCGCGCCGGTACTTCCTGGCCACCCGGGACGCGGTGTCGAACACCATCGCGGCCTGGTTCACCTCGCACTTCGGCACCGAGCTGCAGGCCCGCCGCCCCGAGCTCGGGATGGACCTGGCCCGCATCGTCGTGGCCGCCACCGACGGGCTCTTCCTGGCCCACCAGATCAACGACGACGACTGGGACCCCGACGACTTCGTCACGGTCGTCGTGACCATCGTCGAGCAGGCGGTCGCGGCCGCCTGAGCACGGCCCCGCCACAAGAGACGGTTGCCACAACGGGGCCTCGCATGGCAATCTCTGTAGCGATCGCTACAGGGAGGACGCCATGCGACTGACGGCCAACGGCACCGGGCTCATCGATCCCACCCGCTTCCGCCGCGTACTCGGCCACTACCCGACGGGCGTCGTCGTGGTCACCGCGCTCGACCCGGCCGGCGCGGCCATCGGCATGACGGTCGGCTCGTTCACCTCGGTCTCGCTCGACCCGCCGCTCGTGGCCTTCCTGCCCGACAAGGGCTCCAGCTCATGGCGCGCGCTGCGCGAGTCGGGCGAGCGGTTCTGCGTGAACGTCCTGTCCGCCGCGCAGGAGGACGTGTGCCGCGCCGTCGCGATGCGCAAGACGGACAAGTTCCACGACATCGGCTGGCACCCGTCCCCCGCCGGCAACCCGGTCATCGACGGCGCGGTCGCCTGGATCGACTGCGTCACCGAGCAGCTCCACGACGCCGGCGACCACCAGATCGTCGTCGGCCGCGTCCTGAACCTGCAGGTGAGCGAGGGCGAACCCCCGCTCCTGTTCCACCAGGGCGCCTACGGCACCTTCACCCCGCACTGAGCCCTCAGCACTGACCCCTCAGCACTGACCCCTCAGCACTGAGCCCTCAGCCGACCGCCCCGATCTAGGCGATCCACCCGCCGGCACGCGCCTCCTCGAGAACCTGCTCGGCCGCACGGCTGTCGAGCATCTCCAGCCCGCGCACGGCCCAGAACTGCAGCGACTCGTCCGGACTCTCCAACTCCCCGCGGAACACGTCCAGCGCCTTCGCGGACCGCGCCTCGGCGAGCAACTCCAGCAACCAGCACCGCAACTGCGGGTCCTCTTCCCCCGCGAACTCCGCGATCAACTCGTCCACATACGCATCGGCGTGCTCACGCAAGAAGTCGAACGCCCGCTCCCGGGCATCCCTCTCCCGCAACCCCTGCTTGGCCACCTCGAACCGCCGCCGCGACATACCCGAACCCTACGGCCCCCCGCCGACACCGCCGGCGGTCAGGAGAGCCAGGCTCAGGCGGCGCCGTGGCCGGCCTGAAGGCCGACCCGAGGTGCGACGGCGGGGCATGCCGACCGTGAAAGCTTTCATGGGTCGGTCAGCGGAGGGTCGTCCACAGGCGGGAGAGCAGGGTGGAGAGGTCGCGGACGGTCTGCTGGTCGGCCAGGGACCGTTCGTGGGCTTCGGCCAGGGCCTCCAGCCGCTTCAGCTTGTCGCGGCCCAGGTCGGAGACGTGCACCGAGACGCGGCGGCGATCGCGGGTGGAGTGCGAGCGGTAGAGGTGGGCGGAGTCGACGAGGGCGTCCACGAGCCGGGTCAGAGTCGGGTGCGGGATCTCGACGACGGCCGCGAGCTCCCCCATCGACATGTCGTCGGCGCCGGCGAGGGCGCGCAGGACCCGCCACTGCTCGACGGTCGCGCCCTCCTCTTCGAGGACGGCGCCGAGGTCGCGGGCCAGGGCGCGCTGGGTGCGGGTGAGGAGGTCGACCAGTTCGGTGCCGGTGACGGTGCCGGTGCCGGTGCCGGTGGTGGGGGCCGTGTCCTGCTTTTCCGCCACGTGCGCCTCCCCTTTTCGGCCGTCGGTCCACAGAGCATACTTGCCAGGTCATGAGCGATTCGGTGCTGCGGGACGGCACGGAGCTGCTGGTCGCCGGCCCGGATGCGGGGGTGCTGCGGCTGGGTCTGCTGCTGCCGCTGTCGGGGCCGCTCGGGCTGACCGGGCCGTCCGGGCTGAGCGCCGCCCGGCTGGCCGCGATCGAGGTCAACGCGGCGGGCGGGGCGGCGGGCCGGGCCGTCGAGCTGGTGCCGGTGGACGCCGGGCGCCGCCCGGACGCGGTCGCCGCCGAGGCCCGCTTCCTCGCCGACGCCGGTCTCGTCGAGGCGTTCGTCGGGTTCCATACCAGCGACGTCCACCGGGCCCTGGAGGCGGCGCTCGCCGGACGGGTGCCGTACGTGTTCACGCCGCCGCACGAGGGCGGCCCGCGCGGGGCCGGGGTGGTGCTGCTCGGCGACTCGCCGGAGCGGCAGCTCGGCCCCGCGCTGCACTGGCTGAGCGGACGGCAGCGGCTGCGCCGGTGGGCGCTGGTCGGCAACGACTACATCTGGCCGCGGGCGGTACACCGGACGGCGGCGCGGCTGGTCCGCTCGCTCGGTGCCGAGGTGGTACTGGACCGGCTCGTCCCGTTCCCGCTGGCGGCCGGGGACGATCCGGAGGCGGGCTTCGAGGAGCTGGTGACCGCGCTGGTGCGGGCGGGCACCGAGGCGATCCTGCTCAGCCTGGTCGGACGGGACCTGGCGATGTTCAACCGGGTGTTCGCGGCGTCGCGGCCGGCGGCCGGGGTCGTCCGGCTGTCGGGGGCGCTGGAGGAGAACGTGCTGCTGGCCGCGGGCGGCGACGAGACCGGGGAGCTGTACGCGGCGATGCGGTCGTTCGCCGGGCAGGGGGACGAGCGGCGGATCGCCCTGGCCGAGCGCTACCGGACGGCGTTCGGCGCGGCCGCCCCCGTCCTGGACGCCTACGCGGAGGGCTGCTACGACGGCGTCCACCTGGCTGCGGCGCTCGCGGTCGCGGGCATGCTGAGCGCGCGGCGCGGGCAGCCGGGGGCGGCCCGGCTGCTGGCGGGCGACGCCGATCGCGGAACGCGGCTGGCCTGGGCGGCGGCACCGCTCGGCCCGCCGCCCGCCGACTCCTACCTGGCCAGGGCCGACGGCCTGGACCTCACCGTCATCGCCCGCCTCTAAAAGTTCTTCCACTCGGAATCTTTTCATTTGAAAAGAAAGCCCTTAGGGTCGCTGACGGCGCGGCGGCCGGTCCCCGCGCGGAGGAGGGACCATGGGCGTCGACTCGGCGAGGCCGCAGGGCATCGAGCAGTACGGGTACAAGCAGGAACTGAAGCGCTCGCTCGGCTTCCGGGACCTGGTGGTCTACGGGCTGATCTTCATGGTGCCGATCGCGCCGTTCGGCATCTTCGGCAGCGTGTTCCAGGGCGCGGGCGGCATGGTCGCGCTCGCCTACGCCATCGGCATGCTGGTCATGCTGTTCACCGCCGCCTCGTACGCGCAGATGGCGCGGGCGTTCCCGATGGCCGGGTCGGTCTATACCTACGCGGGACGCGGGATCGCGGCGCCGGTCGGGTTCCTGTCCGGCTGGATGATCCTGCTCGACTACGTCCTGGTGCCGGGCCTGCTGTACCTGATCGCGAGCGTGGCGATGAACTCGCTCGTGCCGTCCGTCCCGGTGTGGCTGTGGCTCGTCGCGTTCGTCCTGCTCAACACGGTGGTGAACTTCTTCGGCATCGAGATGACCGCGCGGATCAACCGCGTCATGCTGCTCGCCGAACTCGTCATCCTGGTGATCTTCCTGGTGATCGGCGTCGTCGCGCTGGCGCAGGGCAAGGGCCACGGCGGCGGCTTCACCCCGATCTACAACGGCGCGACGTTCTCGTGGGGGCTGGTGTTCGGCGCGGTGTCGATCGCCGTGCTGAGCTTCCTCGGCTTCGACGGGATCTCGACGCTGGCGGAGGAGAACCGCGAATCCGCCCGCGCCATCGGACGGTCGATGGTCGCCGCCCTCGTCCTGGTCGGCCTGCTGTTCATCGTCCAGACGTGGGTGGCGTCGCTGCTGGTCCCGCACCCGGACGCGCTGATCAAGGACGGCGACCCCGACGGCACCGCCTTCTACGACGCCGCGCGGGTCGCGGGCGGCGCCTGGCTCGCCAAGCTGACCGCGCTGGCCACCGCGATCGCGTGGGGCTTCGCCAACTCCCTGGTCGCGCAGGCGGCGACATCCCGGCTGCTGTACGCCATGGCGCGGGACCGGCAGCTGCCGGGCTTCCTCGCCAAGGTGCATCCCACGCGGCGGGTCCCGGTCAACGCGACGCTGCTGGTCGCGGCCGTCTCGCTCGCCCTCGGCCTCTACATGGCCGAACGCGACGACGGCATCACCCTGCTCAGCTCGCTGATCAACTTCGGTGCGATGACGGCGTTCCTGGTGCTGCACGTCTCCGTCGTCGTCCACTACGTCGTCCGGTCGGGCAGCCGGGACTGGTGGCGGCATCTGATCGCACCGGTCATCGGCTTTCTGATCCTCGGGTACGTGGTGATCAACGCGAAGGTCGCCGCGCAGAAGCTCGCGTTCGTGTGGCTGGCCATCGGGGTGGCCGTACTGATCGCACTGCTCGCCATGCACCGGCGCCCGGCCCTGGCCGGAATCGAAGAGGCCGGCATCGAGGAGGAGGACGAATGAACGTGGTGGCACTGGAGACCGAACCCGGCTACGCCTTTGGCGGATGGGAGGCGGCCCTCACGGTCGCACCCGGCACCGTGGTCGAACTGACCACCGAGGACTGCTTCGGCGGCGCGGTCCAAGGAGTGGACGACCTGCCGAGCCGGGTGTGCACCTTCCCCTACCTCAACCCGGTGACCGGCCCGATCGCCGTCGAGGGCGCCGAGCCGGGCGACGCGGTCGCGGTGCATTTCGTGGACATCCGTCCCGCCCGGGACTGGGCGGTCTCCACCACGTTCCCGCACTTCGGCGCGCTGACCACGACGCACACGACGGCGATGCTGCACCCGGCGCTGGAGGAGCGGGTCTGGCTGTACGACGTCGACACCGAACGCGGCGTCTGCCGCTTCAACGCCCGCAACAGCGACCTCGCCATCGACCTCCCGCTGGACCCCATGCACGGCACCGTCGGCGTCGCCCCCGCCGCCGGCGAGGTGATCATGAGCATCACGCCGGGCGCGCACGGCGGCAACATGGACACCCCGGAGATGCGCGCGGGCACGACGGCCTACTTCCCGGTCAACGTCCCGGGCGGCCTCATCTCCCTCGGCGACGGCCACTGCCGCCAGGGCGAGGGCGAAGTCTGCGGGACGGCCGTCGAGGCGGCGATGCACACCGTCGTCATCGTCGACCTCGTCAAGGGCGCCGCTCCCCCATGGCCCCGTCTGGAGACCGACGCGTACCTGATGTCGACGGGTTCGGCCCGTCCACTGGAGGACGCCTTCCGAATCAGCCAGCACGACCTGGTCACCTGGACGTCCTCCCTCCTCGGCCTGGACGAACTGGACGCCTACCAGCTCGTCAGCCAGGCGGCCCTGGCCCCGGCGGGCAACGTCGTCGACACGAACTACACGATGCTCGCCAAGCTCCCCAAGACCGTCCTGCCGGGGGTGTCGGCCTACGACGGCGTCCACACCCGCCTCCGCGACACCGCCGCGTCGTATCGCGCGCAGCGCTGAGGTCGGGCATCGGAGGGCCGGATCAACCTTTCGATCGATGTGACCTGGGGTTTTCTCGCTTACGCTGGGTGAGAGATGAGGAACGATCCGTTCTCCCCGGCGATGCGGCTGCTCGCCTGGGCCATGCACGGCACCTTCCTGGTCCTGCTCGCCGTGGCGCTGGCCCGCAGCGTGCGGGACGGCCCGGTCCTGGCGGGCGGGCTCCTGCTGGGGGTGCTGTACGCCGCCGGGGTCGTCCAGGCGACGCGGCACCGCCCCCGGCTCGGGCCGGCGCGGGCGTGGCTCGCGCTGCTCACCGCCGGGTGGGCGGCGCTGGCGCTCGCGTCCCCCGCGTTCGTGTGGCTGGCCTTCCCGCTGTTCTTCCTGTACGTCCACCTGCTGCGGCTCGCCTGGGCGGTGCCCGGCGTCGTGCTGCTGACGGCGGCGGCGATCGGGGCCGTCGCCTGGCACGGCGGCGGGGTCAGGCTCGCGGAGGTGCTCGGACCGAGCGTCGGGGCGGCCGTCGCGACCCTGATGGCCCTCGCCTACCAGACGCTCTACCGGGAGAGCGAGCAGCGCCGCCTGCTGATCGACGACCTGGTGCGCACCCGGGAGCGGCTCGTCCGGGCGGAGTCGGACGCGGCGCGGCTCACCGAGCGGGAGCGGCTCGCGCGGGAGATCCACGACACGCTCGCGCAGGGCATGTCGAGCATCATCCTGCTGCTCCGCGCCGCCCAGCGCGATCTCGGCACCGACCGCGACACCGACCGTGATGCCATCCGGGGCACCGACCGTGATGCCATCCGGGGCACCGACCGTGATGCCATCCGGGGCACCGGCCGGGACGCTGTCCGGGGGCGGCTGGCGGAGGCCGAGCAGGCGGCGGCGGAGAACCTGGAGGAGGCGCGCAACTTCGTGCGGGCGCTGGCGCCGCCCGTCCTGGAGCGGTCGTCGCTCACCGACGCGCTCCGCCGGATCACCGAGTCGGCGGCGGCCCGCTCCACGTCCCGGATCAGGTTCGAGACGTCGGGCGAGCCGCTGCCGCTGCCCACCGAGCACGAGGTGGCACTCGTCCGCATCGCGCAGGGCGCGCTCGGCAACGCCGCGCAGCACTCCGGGGCCGCCAACGTCCGGGTCACGCTGACCTACCTCGATGACACGGTGGTCCTGGACGTCTACGACGACGGCCGCGGCTTCGACCCGGCGGCACCGGCGACCGGCTACGGGCTGCGGGCCATGCGGGAGCGGGCCCGCGCGCTCGGCGGGACGCTCACCGTCGAGTCCGCGGAGGGCGAGGGCACCGCCGTCGTGGCCGCCCTCCCGGTGCCCGAGGACGGCCGATGACCGCTGATGACCAGACGATGACCAGCCGATGACCGCCGATGACCGTCCGCCCGGCTAGCCGCGGACGGGTTCCGCCGCCGCCTCGGCGACCGCCGGTGCGGCGGGGCGGCGCGGCCAGAGCGCCCGGTCGCCGAGGAGCCGGACGATCGCCGGGACCAGCAGCGGGCGGACGACGAACGTGTCGAGCAGGATCCCGATCGCCATCGCCATGCCGAACTGGTACAGCTCGCGGATCGGCTGCGTCATCAGCACCGCGAACGTCCCCGCGAGGATCAGCCCGGCCGAGGACACCACGCCGCCCGTCCGGGTGATCGCCGCGCGCAGCGCCTCCACCGGGGTCCGGTGCTCGGACTCCTGCCGGTACCGGCTCATGATGAAGATGTTGTAGTCGACGCCCAGCGAGACCAGGAAGATGAACACGTAGGCGGTGACCCGGTTGCCGATGCCCGCGTCGCCCCCGAGCCAGACGCTGATCGCGACCGTCAGGCCGAGCGTCGCCAGGAACGACAGCAGCAGGGTGGCGAGCAGGTACACCGGCGCCAGCACCGACCGCAGCAGCCAGCCGAGCACCAGCCCGACGATCAGCAGGACCAGCGGGACGAGGACGAGCATGTCCCGGTCGAGCGCCGACTTGATGTCGGCGGTCTCGGCGGTGGGCCCGGCGACGAGCACGCGCGCGTCCGCGATCCCGGCGTCCCGTGCCGCCGCCGCGGCCGCGGAGCGCAGCGGATCCACGGCGTCCATCGCGGCGGACGAGTACGGGTTGACCTTCAGCACGACGGTGATCCGCGCGGCGTCGGCGGCGATGTCGCGACGGGGGTCGAACGCCGTCCGCGCGACCTGCGGCGCGACCTTGGCGCGGACGGCCTCCACCTGCTCCGGCGCGATGCCCCGGCCCCGCACGAGCAGGGTGGATGGCGCGATCTCCCCCGGCCCCAGGTCCCGGTCGATCATGGTCTGCCCGGCCGCCGAGTCGGTGCCGACCCGGAACCCGCTGACGAAGTCGAAGCTCTCCTTGTATCCGGTCATCCCGAGGCAGAGCACCGCGAGCAGGACGAGGGTCCCGGCGAGGACGCGGCGCGGCGCGGCCACGACCAGCCCGGCGGCGCGCCGCCACACCGCGCCGCCCGTCGCGCGCCGGGCCATCGCCGCCTCGGAGAACGGCCAGAACACGGCCCGTCCGCACAGCAGGACGGCGGCCGGGATGAAGGTGAACGCGACCACCGCCATCACCGCGACGCCGAGCGCTAGGTAGGGCCCGAACCCGCGCAGCGCCGGGGACACGCAGGCCAGCAGCGCGAACATGGCGAGCACGATCGTGGACGCGCTGGCGAGCACCGACTCGGCCGTCCCGCGCAGCGCCGACCGCATGGCGGCGAACCGGTCGGGGGCGTCCACGAGCGCCTCCCGGTAGCGGCTGGTGATGATCAGCGCGTAGTCGGTGCCGACCCCGAACAGCAGCACGGTCATGATCGAGGCGGTCTGCCCGCTGATCGTGATGGCGCCCGCGTCGGCGAGGACCGCGCCGATCGACTGGGTGACCCGCATCGCGACCCCGACCGCGAGCAGCGGCACCAGCGCCAGCAGCGGCGACCGGTACACGGCCAGCAGGATGACCAGGACCATCAGCACGGTGCCGAGCAGCAGCACCTTGTCGCCGCTGGAGAAGACCTTGACGGTGTCGACGATGATCCCGGCGGGACCGGTGACCGCGACGGTCGCCGCCGGCGCGGCGTCCTTGACGGTCGTCCGGAGACCGTCGACGGCGTCCTTGAACCCATCGCTCGTCGCATCGCCCGTCACGGGGACGATCACGACCCGCGTCTTCCCGTCCGCCGAGGTCAGCCCCTCGCCGCCGGGGACGCAGTCGGTCCCGGGCTTCGTCCCGCCCTCCCCGCACACCGGCGACACGGGCATCCCGAGATGCGGCTGCTTCGCCCCGGCCGCGCGCGTCACCGCCGCGGCGGCGGACCCGTCCTCGGACCGCACCACCACGACGGCCGGCAGCGCGTCACTCCCCGGAAAGGCGCGCTCCAGCTCCCGCTGCGCCACCGACGAGTCGCTCGCCGCGGGGGCGCTGTTGGCCGAGGAGTTGTCCTCCACCGACTTCAGGTCGGGCGCCAGCCCGGCCAGGACTCCGGTCAGGATGATCCAGAAGACGACCGTGAGGGCCGCCGAGCGTTTCGAGGCGAGCATCGCCCGCAGTAGAGCCGACATGGGGAACCTTCGCTTTTAGGAACAGGGTGTCGCCATAACTGCGGGCTACCATATCGGTGCCCCCGCGAGGGGCCGTCCGGGGGTCGGAAAACGGGAGGGAACGGCGTGCCGAAGATCAACGCGCCGACCGTCCGGGAGCACCGCAGCCGGATGGAGGCGGCGCTGGTCGACGCGGCCGAGGAGATCCTCCGCGAGGGCGCCGGCCTCACCGTCGGCGCCGTGGCACGCCGCGTCGGAATCGCCCGGTCCAGCGTCTACAAGTACGTCGACAGCGTGGACGACCTGATCGAGGCCGTGGTCGCCCGCGACTTCCCGCGCTGGGTCGCCGCCGTCCGCCGCGAGGTGGACGCAGCGCACACACCACAGGACCGGGTCCTCGCCTACGCCCGCGCCAACATCGTCGAAGGCTCCGGCAGGGACCACCACTGGCGCGTCGGACTGGCCCGCGCGTCGCTGTCACAGGAGGCCCTCGGACGCCTCATGGCGCTGCACGGCCAACTGGAGGCCATCCTCGAAGAGGCCATCGGCGAGATGGACGTCCGCTACCCGGACCTGCTGCGCGCCGCCGTGCAGTCCCTCGTCGACACCGCCATCCGCGCGATCGACGCCGGCAAGGCCCCGTCCGCCGTCGCCGACTTCACCCTCACCGCCATCACCGCCATAACCCGCGCGCCTTCCTAGCGCGGCAGGTGCCGCAGGTCAGTGGTCGCGGCCGTCGTCGCGACGGCGCTTCTCACGGGAAGCGCCACCGCGCCACATGGTGACAGCCAGGCCGCCACCTCGTTGATCTGCGGCGTGTTGTTGTTTTCGACGCGCTCATAACAACAACACGCCGCAGATCAACGGAGGGGGGGAGGGCGGGTTAGGGGAGGAGGTGGCGGTCGTAGGCGGTGGCTACTGCTGCGGCTCGGTCCTTGACGTCCAGTTTTGCGTAGATGTGGGTCAGGTGGGTCTTGACCGTGGCCTCGCTGATGAAGAGTTCGGCGGCGATCTCGCGGTTGGCGGTGCCGCGGGCCACCAGGCGCAGGACCTCCAGTTCGCGGGTGCTCAGGTCGATGCCGCGCGGTTCGCGGACACGGGAGACCAGGCGGGACGCGATGGCCGGGGACAGGACGGTGCGGCCCTCGGCGGCGGCGCGGACGGCGTCGAACAGGTCGTCGCGCGGCGCGTCCTTGAGGAGGTAGCCGGTTGCGCCGGCCTCGATCGCCGGGATCGTGTCGGTGTCGGTGTCGTAGGTGGTGAGGACGAGCACCTTGCAGGGAAGGCCGCGGCGCGTCAGTTCGGTGATGGCCTCGACGCCGCCCCCGCCGGGCATCCGCAGGTCCATGAGGACGACGTCGGGCCGCAGGTCGGCGGCGAGCGTCACGGCCTCGCGTCCGTCGGCGGCCTCGCCCACGACCGCGAAGCCGGTGGTCGCCGCGAACATGCCGCGCAGGCCGTCCCGGACGACGGGGTGGTCGTCGACGATCAGCACCGTGATGTCAGCGGCGCTCCCAGCCGTGTTCCCAGTGGGGTGCTCGTCGGTGTGCTCATGCATGGCGGATCAACGGTACGCGGGCGGAGACGGCCGTGCCCCGGCCGGGTTCGGACTCGATCTCCAGCGAGCCGGCGACCCGTTCGGCGCGTTCGCGCATGGCGGTCAGGCCGAAGCCGCCGGACGGGCCGGTGAAGCCGCGGCCGTCGTCGCGGATGTCGAGGGTCACTTCGTCGTCCATGTAGGAGAGGGTCACGCCGATGCGGTCGGCGTGCGCGTGGCGGGCGGCGTTGGCGAGCGCCTCCTGGGCGATGCGCAGGAGGGTCGCCTCCAGTTCTCCGTGCAGCGGCTCCACCGTTCCGGTGATGGTGAGGTCGGCCCCGTCGCCGGTGATCTTCTTGAGCGCCTCGGGCAGCGTGTCGTTCTCCAGGTGGGTGGGGGCGAGGGCCCGCACGGAGCGGCGGGCCTCGCGCAGGCTCTCGCGGGCGAGGCCCGTGGCGCGGCGGACGTGCTCGCTGTCCTCGGCGGCCTGGAGCTGGGTGATGATGCCCGTCAGCCCCTGGGCGATCGTGTCGTGGATCTCGGCGGCCAGCCGGCGCCGCTCGTCGCTGACCCCGGCCTCGCGGGCCTGGACGATGAGCTGCGCCTGCAGCCCCGCGTTCTCGGCGAGGGCCTGCTCCAGGCGGGTGTTGGTCCGTTCGAGTTCGGCGATGGTCTCGGTCTGGACGCGGGTCCGTTCGGCCTCCCGGTCGGCGAGGCTGCCGAAGATGAAGATCAGCACCGAGTTCAGGGCGAGGAGGCCGGCGAAGACGCCCGCCACGACGAGGTTGCGCGGCGGGAAGCCGCCCGCCTGGGCGCCCGCCATGGTGACCGCCGTGATGAACGCCCCGGTCACCGCCCAGCGCCGGGTCAGGTAGTGGCCGGCGTCGAAGTACCCGATGACGGCGTAGACGCAGAAGAACGGGTTCAGCCACGACAGGACGAAGGCGAGGACGGTCCGGGTCCAGAAGTAGATCTGCACCGGGATCCGGCCGCCGGCGTGGAGGATCTGGAGGGCCAGCGCCGTGAGCAGCAGGGGCGCGGCCGCCTGTTCCTCCCCCGCCGACATGACCTCTGTCCGGATCAGCAGCCCCAGCAGGGTCGCGAGCGCGAGCAGGGGGAACGGCCCCCAGCGGTAGAACCGCTCCCATTGCTCCTGAATCGTGGCCATTGAGACCCATTGTCCTATTCGCAGCGGAGTCCTACTGCCAGCGGAACCAGCGTACGGCGGCGGCGATCAGGACGATGGCCCACGCGGCGGTGACGCCGAGGTGCGTCCAGTCCGGCCAGGCGCCCCCGGCGGCCTGGTCGAGGGCCTGGGACGCGGCGCCGAACGGGAAGTACTCCACGACGCGCCGCAGCACGTCCGGCATGGCCTGCACCGGGACCCACAGGCCGGCCAGGAACATCGCCGGGAAGAAGACCAGCATGCCGACCACCGTGGTGGCCCGGACGGTGGGCGTGACGGCGGTGACCGCGGCGCCCAGCGCGAGGGCGCTGAGGGCGGCGAGCAGCAGCGCCAGCAGGTAGCCGGGCACCTGGCCGGGCAGTGCCACGCCGAAGGCGATCCGGCCGACGGCGATGACCAGCAGCGCCGACCCGACGGCGGTGGCGAAGTGCAGGACGATCTGCGCCGCCAGCAGCGACGCGGGCCGTACGGGCGTGGTCGACATGCGGCGCAGGATGCCGCGCTCGCGGTAGCCGGACAGGACGGGCGGCAGCGCCTGGATCCCCGCCATGATCATGGCGAGCAGCACGTTGACCGGCACGTACAGGTCGATGACCCGCTGCCCGCCGAGGCTCGGATCGGGGTCCCGGAACGAGGGGATCAGGCCGAGGATCACCAGCAGGATGGTCGGGAAGGCGACGATCCAGAACAGCGTGAACGGCTCGCGGGAGAAGAGCCGGGATTCGGCCCTGAGGACGGCGGTCGACGCGGACACGTCAGTTCTCCACATCTTCGGTGAGTTCGAGGAAGGCGTCGTCGAGCGTGGCGTCGGTGACGCGCAGCCGCTCGGCGGTGATCTGGCGGCGGGCCAGCAGCGAGATGACCGCGTTGACGGTCGCGTCGGTGCCGTGGACGGTGAGGCGGCCGTCGCGGCGCTCGATGGTCGCGGCGCCGGGCAGGTCGGCCAGGTCGTCCTCGCCGAGGGGACGGGACGGGGTGAACGACAGCACGGTGCCGCCGGCGCTGCGCAGGATCAGCCCGGTCGGGGTGTCGAGCGCGGCGACGCGCCCCTGCTTGAACACCGCGATCCGGTCGCAGAGCCGCTGCGCCTCCTCCATGAAGTGGGTGACGAGGACGACGGTGACGCCGGAGGCGCGGACCTCCTCGATCAGCGTCCAGGTGTCGCGGCGGGCGCGCGGGTCGAGGCCGGTGGTCAGCTCGTCCAGGACGACGATCCGGGGGCGGCCGATCAGCGCGAGGGCGATGAACAGCCGCTGCTTCTGGCCGCCGGACAGCTTCCCGAAGCGGGTGGTGAGCTTCCCGGTGATGCCGAGGCGTTCGGCGAGCTCGCGCCAGTCGGCGGGGTTCGGGTAGAAGGCGCTGTAGAGCTCCAGCGCCTCCCGCACGGTCAGCTTCTCCTGGAGTTCGCTCTCCTGGAGCTGCACGCCGAGGATCCCGGTGAGTTCCGCGCGGTCGGTGCGCGGGTCGAGCCCGGCGACGCGCACGGCTCCCCCGTCCGGCCGGCGCAGGCCCTCCAGGCATTCGACGGTCGTCGTCTTCCCCGCGCCGTTGGAGCCGAGGATCCCGAAGATCTCCCCCTCCTCGACGGCGAACGTGACGCCGTCCACGGCCGGGCGGCCGCCGTAGACCTTCCGCAGGCCGTTGACTTCGATGATGGACATGCTTCGAGCATCGCCGGGCGCGCTCCCGCGCACATCGCCCGAGCCGCTCGTCCCGGCATCAGCCGATCGGTTGATGCCGCCGTAGGACCAGCGTCCGCGCCAGGTGGACGAGCATCGCGACGAACGCGAGCGCCCAGACGGTCAGCGCGACCCACGTCTCGTACTTGCCGATGCCCTCGACGATGGGGAGGCCGTCGGCGACGCCGAGGTACTGGCCCGCGACCCCGTACATGCCGAGGGGGAAGACGACGCTCCACCACGTCGCCTCGTAGCGGAGCGGGATGCGGTGGACGACGTGCCGCCACCAGCCCGCCGCGACCAGCGGGACGATGAGCCAGCTGCCGAACGCCCAGAACACCACGGACACCCCGGCGACGAGGCCGCGGGTGGCGTTCACCATCGGCGCGTCGGCCATCTCCACGATCCGGGCGCCCGCCACCACGGTGATCGCGGTGGCGCCCATCGCGACCCAGTAGGGCGGGGTCAGGTCCGTCGGCCGCAGCGGGTACAGCAGCAGCCGCGCGGCGACGAAGATCCCGGCGGCGGCGTACAGGATCGCGCCGACCGACCAGGAGCAGACGGCGAGCAGCGCCAGCTCGCGGCGCGCCATCTCCGACTCCGGTTCCAGGACGGCCGCCAGCACCGCGACGGACTGGCTGGCGACGACCCAGATGAACCAGGTCCCGTTGGCGCCGGCCACGACGGGACGGTCCTCGCGGCCGAGTACCGCCGTCCACGGCACGACGTAGCCGAGGACGAACCAGCTGAGCCCGCCGACGACGAGCAGGCCGAGCGCGACGCCGTGCTGCCCGGTCAGCGCGATCCGGGTGCCGAGGACGTCGGTGCCGGCGACGAAGGTGAAGAACCCGAAGCCGCGGCGCGGGTCGGTGAAGTCGGCGCGCAGCTCGGCGGGGAAGGCGACCGCGCGCCACACCGTCGCCGCGACGAGGACGGCGTAGGAGACGATGGCCACCCACATCATCACGTCCGACAGCAGGGTCAGCCCGTTGGTGTGCACGCCGAGCGAGACGATGCAGGTCCCCATGACCAGCGCGAAGTACCCGGGGTTGAGCGTCGCGACGGCCTGCCGCACGGCGCCGAGGCGTTGTGGCTGGGTGGTCACATCAGTACGGTACGCCGATCTTGCGCCACTTCCGTCCGCCGGTCCCCGGTTCGGGCGGCGGCGCGGCGCGGCGGTTCCGGTAGACGATGTAGGGCCGCCACAGGTACCAGAGCGGGTAGCTCCACGCGTGGACGAGCCGGCTGAACGGCCACACCGCGAAGATCGCCCAGGCGGCAGTCGCGTGCACCTGGTACATCGCGGGCGCGGCGGCGATCGCCCGGTAGTCCGGGGAGCCGGTGAACAGGCTGCGGAACCACGGCGACACGGTGTGCCGGTAGTCGTAGCCGTCCCCGAACTGCTGGACGCCAAGGGTCAGGTAGATGCCGAGCACGCTGATGATGCCGAGCAGGATCAGCGCCAGGTAGTCGACCGCGCTGGTCGTGGCGCGCACCCGCGGTACCCCCATCCGCCGGAAGATCAGGATGCCGGCGCCGATGAGGACGCCGATCGCCGCGACCGACCCGGCGATGCCGGAGAACAGGGTGTAGGCGCGCTCCGGGATGCCCATCCACTCGGTGACCGACTGCGGGATGAGGATGCCGATGACGTGCCCGGCGATGGCGGCGAACGTGGCGTAGTGGAACAGCGGCGCGCCCCATTTGAGGAGCCGGCGCTCCTGCAGCTGGGTGGAGCGGCTCGTCCAGCCGAACTGGTCGTAGCGCCAGCGCCAGATGTGCCCGACCACGAAGACGATCAGCGCCGCGTAGGGCAGGATGATCCACCACCACAGGTCCCAGTTCGTCATCGGCGTCCTCCCGCCCCGGTTCCGTCCAGGTACTCCGGTGGGGCGAACGGTTCGAGCCCCACGTCCTCGTCCGGTGGTCCCTTCTCCCACGCGTGGCGCACCAGCGCGAGGTCGCGGCGGGTCAGCCGCGGCAGTCCCGCGCACACCGCCTCGATGAGCCCGGCGTAGGGGGTGCCCGCCTCGCGCAGGGCCTTGCGCAGCAGTTCCAGGTCGGCGCGGTGCCGCCGCAGCAGCTTCTCGCCGGCGGGGGTGAGCGCCGCGAAGTCGAGGACGAGCGGCAGGTAGTCGGGCAGGTCCTCCTCGGACGGCTGGAACCCCGCGACCCGGTAGGCGGTCTTGAACGCGAGCATCGCCATGCCGCGCTTGCGGGTGTCGCCGTACCGGTAGTAGGTGAGGTAGAGCGCGCAGCGGCGCCGCAGGTCGAACGTCTCGACGTAGTGCTGCGCGACCTCGCCGGACGGGGTGGCGCGCAGCCAGCCGAGGAACCGCCCGAACGCCTCCCGGGACGCCTTCGGCCCGGTATCGGACGCGGCGGCGTCGAGCTGGTCGAGCCCCTCGAACAGCGCCGCCGTCGGGTACTGGAGCAGCACCGACGCGAGCTTGTAGGGGCCGGCGGACATGGCGCTCACGTCGCGTCCCCTTCCGGGAAGAGGTGAGGGGCGTCGCCTTGCCCGTCCCAGCCGAGCAGGTTGAAGTGCGTCCTGCCGTCACCGCCGCGGAACGTGCCGGCGCCGCCGCGGACCTCGCCGGGATGGAAGTCCTCCACGCTCTGCGGCGGGCCGCTGCCGCCCATGCCGGGGCCGCCCTCGGTGTCGAGGCTGCAGAACAGCTGCTCGTGCTGGGCCATGAGCCGTCCGGCGTCCTCGGCGTGCGCCTTCGGGATGACGTAGCGCTCCTCGTACTTGGCGATGGCGAGCAGCCGGTACAGGTCGTCCAGTTCCTCGGGGGTGGAGCCGACCGATGCGGGCAGGTCCTCGTCGAGGTCGAGCCCGAGTTGCCCGGCGCGCTGGACGGCGCGGACGGCGGCGAGCTTGCGCAGCACGTCCCGGACGGTCGAGGTCTTCCCCGCCGTGAACAGGTTCGCGAGGTACTCGATCGGGATGCGCAGCTCGTCGATGGTGGCGAACACGCGGTCGGGGTCGTCGGCGTCGTATCCGGCGGAGTGCGCGACGTCCGCGACCGGGGACAGCGGCGGGATGTACCAGACCATCGGCAGCGTCCGGTACTCCGGATGCAGCGGCAGCGCCACCCGGTGCCGGACGGCCAGCGAGTAGACCGGCGAGCGCTTCGCGGCCTCGATCCAGTCGGCGGGGATCCCGGCCTCGGCCGCCTCCCGCTGCACCTCCGGGTCGAAGGGGTCGAGGAACACCGACAGCTGCGCCTCGTACAGGTCCTGCTCGTCGGGTGTCGCGGCCGCCTCGGTCACCTTGTCGGCGTCGTACAGGAACAGGCCCAGGTAGCGGAGCCGGCCGACGCACGTCTCGGAGCAGATCGTCGGCTGCCCGGCCTCGATGCGCGGGAAGCAGAGCGTGCACTTCTCCGCCTTGCCGGTGCGGTGGTTGAAGTACACCTTCTTGTACGGGCAGCCCGACACGCAGAACCGCCAGCCCCGGCACTTGTCCTGGTCGACGAGGACGATGCCGTCCTCCGCCCGCTTGTACATCGCGCCGGACGGGCAGGACGCGACGCACGACGGGTTGAGGCAGTGCTCGCAGATGCGCGGCAGGTAGAACATGAACACCTGCTCGAACTCCATCTTGACCTTGTCCTCGATCCCGGCGAGGTCGGGGTCGTCGACGGCGTGCTCGGGCGCGCCCGCGAGATCGTCGTCCCAGTTGCTGCCCCACTTCAGGTTCATGTCGCGCCCGGTGAGCGCCGAGATGGAGTGCGCGCTCGGGTTCGGCGTGCCGAGCGGGGCGTGGATCACCGTCTGGTAGTCGTAGGTCCACGGGTCGCCGTAGTCGTCGATGGACGGCAGGTTCGGGTTGTAGAAGATCGCGAGCAGCCTGCTCAGCCGCCCGCCGGCCTTGAGCTGGAGGCGGCCCTTGCGGTCGAGCGTCCAGCCGCCCTTCCACTGCTCCTGGTCCTCGTACCGGCGCGGATACCCGAGGCCGGGCTTGGTCTCGACGTTGTTGAAGTACACGTACTCGGTGCCCGGACGGTTCGTCCAGGTCTGCTTGCAGGTGACCGAGCAGGTATGGCAGCCGATGCACTTGTCGAGGTTCATCACCATCGCCACCTGCGCCATCGGCCGCATCAGAACTGCACCTCCTGGGAGCGCTTGCGGATCACGCCGACCTCGTCCCGCTGGCTGCCGGTCGGGCCGTAGTAGTTGAACCCGTAGCTGAACTGGCCGTAACCGCCGATCAGGTGCGTCGGCTTGATCACCAGGCGGGTCAGCGAGTTGTCGGAGCCGCCGTGCCAGCCGGACAGCTCCGACTTCGGGGTCATCAGGTGCCGGTCCATCGCGTGGTACATGAAGACCGTCCCGCGCGGCATCCGGTGCGTGACCACCGCCCGGCAGGCCACCACCCCGTTGCGGTTGTACGCCTCGATCCAGTCGTTGTCGCGGACGTCGATCTTCGCGGCGTCGACCGGGCTCATCCAGATCACCGGGCCGCCGCGGAACAGCCGCAGCATGTGCAGGTTGTCCTGGTACTCCGAGTGGATCGACCACTTCGAATGCGGGGTGAGGTACCGGACGGTGATCTCCGGCCGGCCCTCCTCGCGGATCCCCAGCTCGCCGGAGTGGTGCCGGACGTAGCTCAGCGGCGGACGGTAGGCCGGCAGCGCCTCGCCGTACTCGTGCATCCAGTCGTGGTCGAGAAAGAAGTGCATCCGCCCGGTCAGCGTGTGCCAGGGTTTCTTGCGCTCGACGTTGACGGTGAACGGCGAGTATCTCCGTCCACCCGATTCGATACCGGACCATTCCGGGCTCGCGATGACGGCGCGGGGTTGCGCCACGGTGTCACCGAACGTGATGTGCTCCCCGGCGCGCTCCTCGCCGAGGTCGGCGAGTTCGACGCCCGTTCTCTTCTCCAGGTTCTTCCAGCCGAGCACGGAGAGACGGCCGTTCGTGGTGCCCGACAGCGCCAGGATCGCCTCGGCCAGATGCACATCCAGGGACAGGGCGGGGCGGCCGTCGGCGACACCGCCGTGCACAACCCCGTTGGCCTTGCGCAGGTAGTCGACCGCCTCGGTCGGAACCCACGAAACACCCTTGGTGGACGTGCCCTTGTCGACCAGCGGACCGAGCGCGGCCATCTTCGCCGCGACCGCCGTGTAGTCGCGTTCGATGGTCACGAGCTTCGGCATCGTCACACCCGGGACCGGCTCGCACTCCCCCGCCTTCCAGTCCAGGACCCGGCCGCCCGGCTGGGCCGTCTCGTCCGGGCTGTCGTGCATCAGCGGCACCGGGAGCACGTCGGTGCGGGTGCCGAGATGCTCGGCGGCGAGCTTGGAGAAGTCCTCGGCGATGAGCCGGAACGCGTCGAAGTCGGTGCGCGACTCCCACGGCGGAGCGATCGCCGGGTTGAACGAGTGCACGAACGGGTGCATGTCCGTGCTGGACAGGTCATGCTTCTCGTACCAGGTCGCCGCAGGCAGGACGATGTCGGCGTACGTGCACGAACTCGTCATCCGGAAGTCGATGGTGGTGAGCAGGTCGAGCTTGCCGCGCGGCGCCTCGTCCCGCCAGGCCACCTCGGCCGGCCGCAGGCCCGGCGGCGACTCCTCGGCCCGGACCGCGTCGTCGGTGCCGAGCAGGTGCCGCATGAAGTACTCCATGCCCTTGCCCGAGGAGCCGAGGACGTTGGCCCGCCAGATCGTCATGACCCGGGGCCAGTTCTCCGGCGCGTCCGGGTCCTCGCCGGCGAACCCGAGGCGGCCGGACTTCAACTCGTCCACGATGTGGTCGGCGACCGGACGCCCCGCGCGCTCGGCCTCGTCGGCGAGGTCGAGCGGGTTCCGGTCGAACCCCGGATGCGACGGCGTCCAGCCGAGCCGGGACGCCTGCGCCAGGCAGTCGGCGAACATCCGCCCCCGGAACAGGCCGCGGCCGAGCGGGCTCGACATCTCCCCCGGCCCGAACGTCTCGTACCGCCACTGGTCGGTGTGCAGGTAGAAGAACGAGGTGCCGGTCATGTGCCGGGTGGGGCGCTGCCAGTCCAGCGCGAACGCGGTCTGCTGCCACCCGGTCAGCGGACGCACCTTCTCCTGGCCGACGTAGTGCGCCCAGCCGCCGCCGTTCACGCCCTGGCAGCCGCACAGCATCGTCAGCGTGAAGAACGCCCGGTAGATCTGGTCGGAGTGGTACCAGTGGTTCGTCCCGCCGCCCATGCAGATCATCGACCGGCCGCGCGACATCTCGGCATTGCGGGCGAACTCCCGCGCCACCCGGATCGCGGCCGCCGCCGGGACGGACGTGATCTCCTCCTGCCAGGCGGGCGTGTTCGGATGCGCGGCGTCGTCGTACCCGGACGGCCACTCGCCGGGCAGCCCGTCGCGCGGCACCGCGTACTGCGCCATGAGCAGGTCGAACACCGTCGTGACGAGCCGTCCGCCGACCCGCATCACCGGCACTCCCCGGCGGACGACCGCGCCGCCCTCGGTCTCGCCGATGTCGAAGCGCGGCAGATCGACCGGCACCGCATCGGTGTGCCGCCCGTAGAGGGTCAGCAGCGGATCGACGTCGCCCAGTTCCAGGTTCCACTTGCCCTGCCCGGACTCGGTGTAGCGGAAGCCGAGCGACCCGTTGGGCGCCACCGGCTCACCGCTGCGCGCGTCGAACAGCACCGGCTTATGTGCCGCCCCCTCCCCCTCATCCCCCAACTCAGCCGCGGTGAGAAACCGCCCCGGCCGCATCGCCTCACCGTGCTCCTCCAGCGTTACGAGGAATGGCAGGTCGGTGTAGCTTTTGACGTATTCGTCGAAGTACGGCACCTGTCGGTCGCGGAAGAACTCGGTGAGCACCACGTGACCCATTGCCATCGCGAGCGCACCGTCCGTGCCGGGCGCCGCCGCGAGCCAGTCGTCGGCGAACTTGGTGTGGTCGGAGAAGTCCGGAGAAACAACGACGACCTTCTGCCCCCGATACCGGGCCTCGGTCATGAAGTGCGCATCCGGCGTCCGCGTAATGGGCAGATTGGTGCCCCAAATCACCAGGTAAGACGAGTTCCACCAGTCACCGGACTCCGGAACATCGGTCTGGTCGCCGTACACCTGCGGCGAGGCGATCGGCAGGTCGGCGTACCAGTCGTAGAACGACAGGATCGTCCCGCCGATCATCGAAAGAAACCGGGTCCCCGCCGCATACGACACCATCGACATGGCCGGAATCGGGGTGAACCCGACCACCCGATCCGGCCCGTACTCCTTGACCGTGTGCACATGCGCGGCGGCGATCAGCTCGGTGACCTCCGGCCACGACGACCGGACGAACCCACCCTTTCCCCTGGCGCTCTTGTACGAGGCCGTCCGCTCCGGGTCACCGGTGATCTCCGCCCACGCGGCCACCGGGTCACCGTGCCGCTGCCGCGCCTCGCGCCACAAGGTCAGCAGCGGGCTCCGCACGTACGGGTACCGCACCCGCGACGGCGAGTAGGTGTACCAGGAGAACGACGCCCCGCGCGGACAGCCGCGCGGCTCGTACTCCGGCGAATCCGGCCCCACCGACGGATAGTCGGTCTGCTGGGTCTCCCACGTGATGATGCCGTCCTTGACGTACACCTTCCACGAACACGACCCCGTGCAGTTCACCCCATGCGTGGACCGCACTTCCTTGTCGTGCCGCCACCGCTCCCGGTAGAACTCCTCGGCCCCGCGCCCACCATCCCGGTTGAGCATGCGGTAGTCATCGGACGGCGTCCCGGGCACAAAGAACTGCGCCTTCCGCAGCAGCCCCTCCACGGGCTCCCCCTGAGGCAGCAGCGGCGCCATCAGCCTGCGAGGACGTTCTCCATCATGCGCCGTCGCCTGCGTCACCGATGACATGCCACCACCTAGCCTCGCCGAACCCAGAGCCTGTGCGCGGGCACAACTACCCGACCCCGCAACCCCCCAACCGGCAGGCCCGGCGTATTACCAAACCCCGATGTAAAAATGCCCCCCACCCCACCCCACCTCGGCCCCGGCACGCGCGCGGCGAGGCGTGGAGTGGTGGAGCCGTTTCGCTCCGGGCGGCTACTGGTGCGGCGCGGGATCGACCAGTTCATGCGCGGCCGGCCTCCACACCCGCCGCATAGGCGCTGCCGTCATCGTGGCCGGTCAGGTGGCGAACTCGGTCCGATGCTTCTCCCAGCGCCCCACGATCTCTTGGAGTCCCTCGTCGAAGAAGGCGTCCCGCCTCGGCCACCAGTCGCCCGGCGCAGAAAGCTTCAGCAGATTCCCACCGTTCGTTCGTATGGCGACGTGACGCCACTTGCCGTTCCTGGTGACGGATATATCGGAAATCTCACGCCAGGCGACAGAACGTCCACCAAAGAGCCCTCTGATCTCCACCCCATCCACCGAGACGATGGTTCCAGATCTCCAGAACTTGACAAGCAGAAGAAGACCGGCAACGAGCACCACCACAGATGGGGCGTCGACACCCTCCCACCGGACTGCCACAACACCGACGGCGAACCACACAGCAATGTTCAGCGCCAAGAGAAGGCCCAAGAACTGCCGCCGCGCTCCACTACGCAGTTGTACGCGATCTTCCATCGTCCGTCTCCTGTACCAAACGGGAGCCGCTACCATATCTCGCTCTGTCGATGAACAAACCGGTCATCGCTCCACCGGCCAGCGGAGGCACCGCCTCACCGAAGTGTCCGGCCGCTGGGCCGCTGGGACCCCTGTCCGCTGGGTACGCCGCCACTATCGCCGGCGCGGTCGTGCGGCTGGACGACACCGACCGCGCCCCCGACGAGGCCCGCCGCAGGTACGAGCACTCCTGGGTCGACTCCACCCGGTCCCTGGACGGCGGCCGCTACATCCGAGGCTGACTCAACGCCGAAGACGCCGCGATCTGGGACGGCACCCGCGGACCGCTCGCCAAACCGGCGGGCGTTGATGACCGCCGCGACCTGTCCGAACGCACCGCCGCCACGTTGAGCAGTGTGCTGTCGGGCGGGCACAAGGCCACCAAGGTCACCGTCATCTGCGACCTGGACACCCTCACCGGCAGCACCCCCCGGGCCCCACTCAGATCGGTCAACGGCGGACCCGATAGCGCAGGTGAAGCACCCGGTTGCCCTGAATCACCACGTCTGGATCCTCCAACAGGTGCTGCGCGTCGACGGAGCCGAAGTAGCGCTTGCCGGACCCGAACACGACGGGCGCAACGTCCATGCGCACCTCGTCGACCAGCCCCGCGGCGAGCACCTGCCCACCAACCTCGCCGGCGGCGACCTCGACAACGCGGTCACCCGCAAGCTCCCGCGCCTTGGCCACGGCCGCCTCGATGCCGTCGACGAAGTGAAAAGGCGCCTCGGCCTCCCAGCCCTCGGGCGTACCTCGGTGGGTCACGACGACCACGTGGGCGATCCCGCTGGGAGGCGTCCCGTCCCAGCCCTCGGTCATGTCGAAGACGTGGCGGCCGGCGATGGTCACCCCAATCTGGTCCCAGTACGGCCGGATGTAGTCGTAGGACGCCTGCGACACCTTCAAGAAACCGCTGTCGTCCAAGAGCACGTCACCGCTGGACAACCACTCGAACAGTGGACCAGGGTCGTCGTTCTCGGCCGCGATGAAGCCATCCACCGACACCGAGGCGTACATGACCACCTTGCCCACGGGCTTCTCCTCTGCTTTGGGGTGCCCCGAGTCTGGCGTGTCGTGAGCTGCCGCTCTTGTAAGAAATCAATCTTGTAAGAAATCAATCGGCCGGCAGAGGCCAGCCGTCCAGCACGTGGCCGGGATGATCGCGCAGGAATCGCTGCCGGACTTCGGCGTACCGGGTCGGCGTGAGCCCGGTGAACTCCCGGAACTCGTGGCCGAAGTGGGCCTGGTCGAAGTAGCCTGCGCCGGCGGCGACGTCGCCCCAGTCGATCGGTGCGGCGAAGTTGATCGCCAGCGTGGTGGCGGTGAAGCGGTAGCCGCGCGCCAGCCGCTTCGGCGTGACGCCGATGACCTCCTTGAACCGCTTTGCCAGATAGGTGCTGCTGACACCGGCTGCCACGCCGAGGTCGCTGATCGCCACCGTCCCGCCGGTCGCCGCGATGACGCTGCTCGTTCGGCGGACCAGTTCCAAACCGTCGGTCTCGCGCAGCCGTCGCATCAGCCCCTCTTCGAGCAGCGTCAGCATCTCGTGCGGTGCGTCCGCCAAGACCAGCCGATCACGCAGTTCGGCGATCGCGGGCCGGCCCCAAATCTGCTCCACCGTCGCCGGCCGGTCGCACAACTCGGCCGCCGGCATCGGCAGGAACGGCGCCAGCCCCCACGGCTTGAAGTGCACGCCGATGGACCGGGTCCGGGGTGGGTAGCCGAACTCCCACGCGCGCGTTGGCATAGTGACCACGCAGCCGTCGGCGTACTCCGCTGCCTCGTCGGCGGTGCCGGCGCGGATGTGGAACGGCGCCCCGAGGTTGACGATGAGCAACGGCGCCGGCGCCGCCGGCAGCGTCAGCCGGGCGTACGGCGGGACGCCCTCCAGGTAGTAAAGGTCGTCGATCAGCCCGTCCAGCGGCGGTCGCGGCACTCTGGACACGTACTCCACGCCCACATCATCGCCGACGGCCCGCCCCTGGCATCGCGCCGGCGCCGATCCTGACGGGCCCCACTCTTTGAAGAGCCGGGTACGAACCGACCAAGCGCCTTGGTGCCGGAATTTTCCGAAATGCCTTTCTAACGGCATCTTCTGTGTTTTTCGAGTAGGTCGGAAGTGGCAGATTTTCGAATCGGTATTCGATGCAATGGCGGGTCGGGTCAGGTAAAATGGAGGCCATGGAAGCGGCCGGGATCGACCTCGCTGAGGCGTCCACCACCGAATTGGTGGACGCCGCGTCGGCGATCGCGGCCGAACTCGCCCGCCGTACCGCACCCGAGTCGGCAGCCGCGTGCATGAAACTGGCCGAGGCTTTAGCTGCGGCGGGTGACTTGCAGGAGGCCGCCCTCGCCGATCTGGTGGGTGTGGTGGACCGGGGGCGGGAGGTGCAGCGGTGGGGTTTCCCCTCCACGCGGGCGTGGCTGCGGTCCCGGCTGGGGATGCGCGAAGCGCGTGCCAAGGAGCGGGTGACGTTGGCGCGGCAGCGGCGTCGCCTTGCGGGGGTGTCGAGCCGCTGGGCCGCCGGTGACCTGTCCGCCGGGTACGCCGCCACCATCGCCGGTGCGGTCACCCGGCTGGACGATGCCGACTGCGCCGCCGCCGAAGAGATCCTGCTGGGCATGGTCCGGGACGGGTTCTCGGCGGGGAAGGTCGCCTCGTTCGGCCGCCGCATCCGGGACATGATCGCCGAACGGAACGGCACCGAACCGGTTCCCCAGGACGCTCGGCACGAGTACGAGCGGTCCTGGATCGGCTCGACGCGGTCCCTGGACGGCGGCCGCTACATCAAGGGCTGGCTCAACGCCGAAGACGCCGCGATCTGGGACGGCACCCTCGCCGCCCTGGCCAAACCCGCCGGGACCGACGACCGCCGCGACCTGTCGGAACGGACGGCGGCCGCGCTCACCTCGGTGCTGTCGGGCGGGCACAAGGCCACCAAGGTGACGGTCATCTGCGACCTGGACACCCTCACCGGCGGCACCACCCCCGCCCGGCTGCCCGACGGCACACCCATCCCCGCCGAACAGGCCCGCCGCATCGCCCTGACCGCCGGAGTCTCCCCCCTCCTGCTCGGACGCGGCAACATCCCCCTCTACCTGGGCCGCACCGAACGGTTCGCCAGCCCCGGCCAACGCCGCGCCCT